>CAYJEF010000007.1:0-13434 GCA_964369125.1 uncultured Christensenella sp. | reverse complement strand
ATTGAAGGAATGATGATTGACAAAGACGTCTCCATCGCGAACCTTATTTACTTTATGAAAGAAATGCTCGTGAAAGTGTTTGGCAAAGAAATTGATGTGCGCCTTCGCCCCGGGTTTTTTCCATTCGTAGAACCGGGGTTTGAACTCGACATTTCGTGTCCATATTGCAAAAAAGAAGGCTGTAGAGTGTGCAAACATTCGGGTTGGATTGAACTTTGCCCATGCGGAATGATTCACCCAAATGTCCTGAAAATGGGCGGAATTGACCCCGAGGAATATCGCGGGTTTGCCTTTGGGCTCGGGTTTTCAAGGCTCGCTATGATGACTTATGGCATTTCGGAAATTCGGCTATTAAACAGTGGAAACATTAAAGCACTGTCGCAAGCAAAGATAAAATGAGGGACGAATAAAAATGAAAGTATCAATAAATTGGATTAAAGATTTTGTAAATTTAAATGGCGTGAACGTAGAGGAACTTATCGACAAATTCACGATGGGCGTCGCGGAAGTTGAATGCGTGGAGTATAAAGGCAGGGGTATTTCTGGCGTGGTGACAGCAAAAATTATTTCTGTCGAAAATGTGCCAAACAGTAAAAAATTGCACCTACTTAAAGTCGACGCGGGTGGTGGCGAGGTTTTACAAATAGTTTGCGGGGCACCAAACGTTCGAGTGGGGCTCGTGACGGCTCTTGCAAAAGTTGGGGCAAAACTGGGCGATATTACAATCACCAAGGCGACTTTGGCGGGACTGGAAAGTTACGGAATGTGTTGTGGCGGGGACGAAATTGGGATTTCAGACGACCACAGTGGCATTGTCGAACTGGACGACGACACACAAATTGGCGTTGACATCAAAACTGTTCTTGACATCGAGGACACGGTTTTTGAGGTGGATAACAAGTCTCTGACAAATCGCCCCGACCTTTGGGGACACTATGGAATTGCGCGCGAGATTGCAACGCTAATTGATAGACCATTAAAGGCAATTGACGTGCTGGACGAGCGACTTTTTAACGATCTCCCAAGCGTTGACATTAGCGTCACAAGTCCAAGTTGCTATCGCTATACGAGCGCTAAAATGGAGAATATTACAAAGAAACATTCGAGCTTGAATATGCAAATTCGACTCTTTTATTGCGGTATGCGTAGCATTAACTTGCTTGCCGACTTAACCAACTATGTTATGCTTGAACTCGGGCAACCAATGCACGCGTTTGACGGCGATATTGTGAAAAAAATCGAAGTTTTTGACATAAAGAGCGACAAAAAGTTTAAGACACTTGACGGCATGGAACGCACGCTAAAATCCGGAAGTATGGTTATAGCTACCAATGACGAAGTGGTGGCGCTAGCGGGCATAATGGGTGGCGAAAACAGCGAGATTACTGACAAGACGACAAGCGTGCTTATAGAGTCCGCAAACTTCGACAGTTACAAGGTTCGCACGACTGCGACGGCTCTTGGAATGCGCACGGAAGCAAGCGCACGATATGAAAAATCTCTCGACCCAGAACTTACAATGAAAGCGCTTCTCCGCCTTGCATTTCTTTTAAAACAACGCGACAAAAACGCTAAAATTTCGTCCGCAATTTGCGACAAATATACCAAAAAATATCCAAAACTTGAGATTGAAATTTCCAAAAAATACATTGATAATTTTGTGGGCAAGGAAATCCCGGAAAGTGAAATTTTAAGGATATTTAAGGGTCTGGAATTTAAGTTACTTAAGAATAATTCCGGCAAATATAAATTTGCCGTACCATCATTCCGCGCGACAAAGGATATAAACGGCAAGGCGGACTTGGTGGAGGAGGTTACGCGAATTTTTGGCTACGACAACATTCCTCCAAAAACTATTGTCCAAGCGGTGAAGCCAATGCTACTCGACGACGAAATTCACCTTGAATATAGCGCAAAATTTATTCTAGCAGACCGCTTTAATTTAAACGAAACACATTCCTATCTTTGGTATGATTTGGCGTCTAATAGAGCGCTCGGGCTTGACCCCACAAGTGTAATTCGATGCGTAAATTCAATAAACAAAGACAACGACAAAATCCGTAGCACAATGGTCCCAAGCCTATTAAAAGTTATAGACGACAACAAAAATTATTGCGACAATTTCGGCACGTTTGAAGTGGGTAGGGTTGTAAAAAGTATGCGCAAAGACGGCTTAGCAGACGAGACAAAATCGCTCTGTGTCGTCCTTTGTAGCAAAACAAATTCTATTGAAAACGAACTATTACGCGCAAAGGAAATGCTTGACTATTTGTTCGACTACATTTTCAAAATGGAACTTTTACTTGATTTACGCGCGCCAAAAATAAATTATTATCACCCAAAAAATTACTATGAAATTTATGCAAACGGCAAAAATATTGGCGAAGTTTTCGCCATTCACCCCGAAAATTCGCACAAAATTGAAGAAAATTGTATTATCGTTGGATTTGAATTAAATTTCACAACGCTTGTTAATCTCAAACAGCACAAAGTTGAATTTGCAAAAATCAGCAAATATCCAACCACAAAACTGGATTTTAATTTCATTATTCCACAAAATAAACTATATAAGGACATAATAAATTATGCTCAAAATGTTCAAACTGACCTCAATTATACCGTGTCACTTCTTGACATCTATGAAAACTCGGACGGGACGAAGAGTTACACTTTGCACTACGAAGTGAACAGCTTAAAAAGGACTTTGACGGCGCAGGATATCGAGAATTTTCACAGTGCGGTGATTGAGAAACTTAAACAAAATGATATAAAACTAAAACTCTAAAAGTGTGAAGAAATGATATACCTAGACAATGCAGCGACGACAAAACCTTTAGGAGAAGTCTTAAAAACTTTTGAAACTGTAAACGCTACGAATTTTTATAATCCGTCGTCGGCATATTCTTGCGCGTTTAATTTATATAAGGAAATTTCGAGCGCACGAAAAACATTCATAAACTTGCTCGGCGGGGACGAGGAGCAGGACAATATAATTTTTACATCGGGCGCCACAGAATCAAATAATATAGCGATTTTTGGAAGCGTTAAACATAAGAATGGAACCTATCTATTTTCGAGCGGGGAGCACCCCTCCGTCTATAACTCCGCAAAAGAACTTTATGAGCGCGGTTACGACGTCCAATTTGTGCCACTTAGGAGTGACGGGCAACTGGACTATGACAAACTAAGAGATATGATGACAAAGCGCGTTTGCTTTGTGTCCGCAATGTTTGTCAGCAACGAAACGGGCGCCGTGAACGATTTGAGGCGTATCCGCGAGATTATAAATTGCAAAAATCCTCGCGCCGTTTTCCACGTCGATGCAGTGCAAGGTTTTGGCAAGTTGGCACTGATTACGAGAAATTTTGGGGTAAATCTGTGCTCTATCTCTGCTCACAAGGTTGGCGGGGTGAAAGGAGTCGGGGCTCTATATATCGACAAAACCACGCGAATTAATAACATAAATTATGGCGGTGGGCAAGAGTTTTCTTTGCGTTCTGGTACAGTTAATGCAGGCGGAATTTTGTCGTTTTTAACGGCGTCACAAATTGCTTTTGATAGTATGAAAGCAAATTTTGAAAAAGTTTTATCCCTCAAAAAATTGCTTGTGAGCGAAATATCTAAACTAAACAGACAAGGAATTAAAATTGTTTCAAATGAAAATTGCTCGCCGTATATTGTCAGTATAATTTTTGAAAACAGGCGAGGCGAGAACATTCTCAGATATCTCGACTCAAAGGGGATTTTAATAAGCAACGGTTCGGCGTGTAGTTCAGGCAAAATTGGCAACCGAATTTTAGAAAATATGGGATATAAAAAGAGTCAAGTTATGGGTGCCGTGCGGGTTAGTTTTTGCAATGGCAACAGTGAGGACGACATTAAAAATTTTGTCAATTGCGTAGGGGAATGTTTGGAAAATTTAGACATATAAAAAGGACAACAAAAATGAATGAAGTGATATTACTTAGGTTTGGCGAGATATTTCTAAAGGGCAAAAACTATGCGTTTTTTGAAAATACACTCTTTAAAAATATCAAACGAAAACTAAAAAAATACGAACTATCCGTAGAGAAAATCTCTGGCAGATTTCTTGTTTTAAATTTTAGCGAAGCTGACAAAGACAAAATTATCGCCGACCTTAAAACAATTTTCGGGCTGGTATCTCTTTCTGTGGCAAAGGAAATCGACACGAGTTTTGACGCAATAAAATCGGTGTGCGAACAAATCAAATTAGATAAAAAAACTTTTAAAGTGGATACAAAACGCGCCGATAAACGCTTCCTTCTAAAATCTTACGAGATGTCTTCTAAAATGGGCGCAATTATTCTGGCAAACAACTCGGAGTGTGTTGTCGACGTCCATTCGCCTGAACAAACGGTAAATATCGACATTCGCGACAACGGTAAAACATATATTTTTTACGATAAAATTGCTTGTCTTGGAGGTATGCCTGTCGGCACTGCGGGAAAGGCTATGCTACTCCTTAGTGGCGGAATTGACAGTCCAGTCGCGGGATTTTTGATGGCGAAACGCGGTTTGATGCTCAGCGCAATTCACTTTCACAGTTTTCCATACACGAGCGAGCAAGCAAAACAAAAAGTAATTGACCTCGCACATATTATAAAAAACTACGCGGGCGACATTCGGCTTTTTGTCGTTCCATTCACCAAAATTCAGGAGGATATTCACAAAAATTGCGACAACGAATATATGGTGACGATCGTCAGGCGCTTTATGATGGACATCGCCGAGCGCGTAGCAAAACAGAACCACTGCCAAGCGATTATCACTGGCGAAAACCTTGGTCAAGTAGCAAGCCAAACGGTGGAGGGCATAACTTCGACGGGTCAAATGGCGAAAGATTTGCCGATATTTCGTCCTCTTATCAGTTTTGACAAGGTCGATATTTCAAAAATTTCGCAGGACATCGGCGCATACAAAATTTCGACGCTTCCATATGAAGATTGTTGCAGTTTATTTTTGCCCAAAAATCCCGCGACGCACCCAAAAATTCCAAAAATTTTAGAGAATGAACAACACTTAGATAGGGAAAATTTGATTAAAAACGCACTAGAAAATGTCGAAGTAATTGATATCCAGTGCTAAATTTCTCATTAGCCTCCAAAAGACAATTTAGTTGACATAATTATATAATATTGATAAAATAATAAAGTCAAATATCAGTATACATTCACTATTGAATTTTGATAATTAAATATAAAAGGAAAAGTAACTGAAATGATACCTATCATATGGTTTTTGGTTGCTTGTTTTGTTTGTATTGGCTCCGGGGTTGGTCTTTCATATTTCCTAATCACGAAGAAATCCATACAATCTAAAAATAATGCTGCCAAAATACTCGAAAACGCCTATGCTGAGGCAAAAACAATCAAAAAAGAAGCCATTTTGGAGGCGAAAGAAGAAATCCACCTCCTAAAAGAAAAGTGTGACGCCGAAATTGCGGAAAGATACAATGAGATTTCTAAATCCGAAAACCGCCTAAGTTCCAAAGAAGATTCCTTAATGCGCAAAGAAGAGGGCATTGATAAAAAAGTGGAATCTTTGGACATTGCACTGTCGCAGGTGCGTGTGCGAGAGCAAGAACTTGAACAAGCAAAAGCCGAGGTCCAGAAGGAAAACGAGAAAATTTCGCAGGCACTCGAGCGCGTGTCTGGGCTAACAAAAGACGAGGCAAAAACGCACCTTATCAATATGTATGTCGACCAAGCCAAGCATGACTGCGCGTCAACCGTCAGAAAACTCGAAGAAGAAGCGGTCGAAACAGCCGAGAAGAAAGCGAAGGAAATTGTGACTCTCGCGGTGCAAAAATGCGCAACGAACATTACTTCTGAAATCACCGTTACTGTTGTGCCACTGCCAAATGACGAACTTAAAGGAAGAATTATCGGCAGAGAGGGCAGAAATATTCGCGCAATAGAAAATGCCACCGGCGTCGACCTTATCATCGACGACACACCAGAAGCAGTGGTACTTTCGGGCTTCGACCCTGTAAGGCGTGAAGTGGCGCGTGTGGCGCTTGAAAAACTCATTATGGACGGCAGAATTCACCCAGCCCGGATAGAGGAGATCGTGGAGCGAGCACAGCGTGACGTCGAAGCGACCATTAAGTAAGCGGGCGAAAATGCGGTGTTCGAGTCGGGCATAATCGGCATTCACCCAGAACTCGTTAGGACTTTGGGCAAACTCAAATTTAGGACAAGTTATGGTCAGAACGCGCTCAAACATTCCCTCGAAGTTTGCTACATTGCGGGGCTACTTGCTGGCGAAGTTGGGGCAAACGTGAAAATTGCAAAACGTGGCGGACTTCTGCACGACATCGGCAAGGCACTCGACCACGAACAGGAAGGTTCACACGTTAATCTCGGAGTGGAACTCGTGAAGAAATATAAGGAAACAGCCGAGGTTATTCACTGCATCGAGGCGCACCATGGCGATGTGGAATTCCATTCGCTTGAGGCAGTTATAGTCCAAACCGCCGACGCCATTTCCAGCAGTCGACCTGGCGCAAGACGCGAACAACTCGATGCATATATAAAGCGTCTTGAAAACTTAGAGAAAATCGCCAACGAATTTAAGGGCGTGGATAAGTCTTTCGCAATCCAAGCCGGCAGGGAGATTAGAATTCTGGTGAAACCAACCGAAGTCACCGACGAAAGTATGGCATTTCTTGCAAGCGATATCGCAAGGAAAATCGAGAGCGAACTACAATATCCTGGGCAAATTAAAATTAATGTCATTCGCGAAACTCGGGCAACAGACGTAGCAAAATAAATTTATTTTTGCAAAATTTACAAAATTGGGGAGATATAAAATCTTCCCTTTTTTATGTTTGTGTGGCAATTTATATTGACTTTATTTGCATAATTCTTTATAATAAATAGCGTTTTATATCATAGCGTCACGAAACAAAGGGGAATAGTTCAAGGGTAGAGCAACGGTCTCCAAAACCGTTGATGGGGGTTCGAATCCCTCTTCCCCTGCCAAAATAAAACAAGGTAATGGTATGAAAAATATTGAGATTTACACAGACGGCGCGTGCTCTGGTAATCCCGGTCCTGGGGGATATTGTGCCATATTGTCATACCAGCAAAACGAAAGAATCGTCTCGGGTGGCGAGGAAAACACTACAAATAATCGTATGGAATTGCGCGGTGTGATTGAGGGACTTATGGCTTTAAAAGAGGCGTGTCGTGTGAAACTCTACACCGACTCCGCGTATGTCGCAAACGCAATAAACAACGGGTGGATAGAGGATTGGCAATTAAACGGCTGGAAAAATTCGCAAAAAAAGGAAGTGCTCAATAGGGACTTGTGGGAGAAATTGCTTGAACTTTTGAGTGTTCATAAGGTGGAATTTATTAAGGTAAAAGGTCACTCTGACGACGAGAAAAACAACCGTTGTGACGCAATTGCTAGAAAGGAAATTGAGAAAATAAATAAGAAAATTATAAAAGACACCAATTAATTCTGGTGTCTTTTTTATAGTTTTATTGTTTTGATTTTACGTTAAGCAAGGTCGCGATTTCTAAAAACAAAGAATATCAGCACGTTTAGAACTACAAAAAGTGACAAGACAATTGACCCTGATAGCCATAAATTCATATCCGAAAACACCGAGGTTGAGAATAAACTTGCGACATTATTTGAGCCGGGGTTTTCGGTAAAACTTCCCCCAAAATATTTGAATAAATCAAAGTGTGAAAATATGTTAAACCTGAGCCACGACGCGCCACGAGCGATAAACGTCACAATTATGTTCACGATATACAGCCCTGCAGAAAGGCAAAACGCCAAAATATAGGACTTAAATATTGTGGAAATTGCAATGGCGATAAGGGAAAACAGCCATATTTTTATCAAAAGCAATCCAAAATAAATTAGAAAGGCAACCCAATTTGGTATGACAAATGCGGTTGTTGCGTTAAATATAAGCAACATTTGAGGAAAGGAAAGTCCGTAGATTACGACTGCCGTGACGAAGGTGACGACGGCAGAAACTAGCGCGAACATAAACCCAACAAACATTGTGGCGAGGATTTTTGATAGTATGATTTTGTTCCTAGAATATGGTCTGATTGCTAGCAGTTTGATTGTGCCGTCGGTGTATTCTTTAGACACCATTCCAGCGCCAATAATCACCGAAAATGTGACGATTAACAAACTTATTATTTCCAAACTAAAGAACATATAGTCAAATGCGTTTGTTGATTCCGCCGAATTTACACCGAATGAAAAAGCGCCGGAGACTTCATTTTCGGCAAGATTATTTTGGATTAAATATAGGTGTCGCGTGAAGTTTTCCGTGTGATAATATGCGTTGAAATTTTCATAACCTAAATATTTTGAAATCGCACTGTCCGAAAATCCTGCAGTTATGCTAAGTAAAAATTTGCTTTGCATAATGTTATAAGCGTTGTTTGTAAAAGATAGATATAAAAGGGCATTTTCGCGCATAGTAGAGATGTTCTCTCTGCTTAAATTTTCTTCTGCATTGTTTGTTGCCAAAAGACAAAGTGCTTGCATTTCGCTTAAAATCTCATTTTTTTCCGCAACTTTTAAATTTGAATAATTACTCAAAATTGAAGATAGCGTCGTGTTCGAATAAGATAGATTTTTGGTTTGGTTTATTACATTTTGAATATTTTCCATATATCCAAAATTATCAATTGTCTCATCTATATTTTGATAGAAAGAATAGGAGTTGTTGCCCGTGGTTAGGACGAGGCGTTTTAGCGCTAAAATTTGGCTATCAATTTGATAATTTAGTTCCTCACTGACAAGCAAAAGGGGTGTAATATGGTCATTAATGAGCGAATTATATTCGTTATATAACTGCGAAATATCAACTCGAAGCGTGTTTAAGGTGTCAAAACAACCATTTTCTCCACTGATATTTTCGCTCAAAACAGCCAAATGAAATGCTTGCATTGTTGCTGAAATAGAAGCAAAATCGTCGATTAATTTCTGTTTAAAATTTGCATTATTCGCGATATATTCGTTTATATCGCTAAAAATTCCGGCAACTTTCGAGTCATATATAGTTTTTTCTAGCAAAAACGAGTCGTATGACGAAGTTACGCTAGAAGTCGAAATATTCGTCTCGCTAGCAATATTCATTCTAACAGTTGGAGAAAATAATTTTGGGCAAATTGTCAGCAGTAAAATCAAAATTGCGGACATAATAAAAACGCCCGGACCCGAAAAAATTTTCTTAATTTCACTATTAAACAATTTTGAAATTTTAAACATTATTTCTCCTCTTAACTTTCAGTGGCAGTGTTTTTTTGTTAATCGTGTCCAAAAACACGTCCTCCAGCGACTGTTTGACGGAGCAAATTGAGTATATATTTAGTCCACTTTCAACGAGCAGGGCGGTGATTTCTGGAATTTTATCTTGAGCCATTTCAAGTGTTATAGTATTTTTTAAAACACTCAACGGTACTTCGCCAAACTTTTGCAAAATAAGTTTCCCGGCATAGTTTGGGAAATCAACCTTAATGCTAACCTTTTCACGCGAAAGCTTTTTCTGTTCCACCACATATATTTTCTCTATTGCACCCGATTTCAAAATAGCAATTTTGTCACACGTTTGTTCCATTTCAAAAAGGTTGTGGCTGGAAATAAGAACGGCTACTTTGTCTTTTATAGCGAGTTTTTTTAGTAGTTGTCTTATCGTTATAATACCTTCGGAGTCAAGGGCATTTGTTGGTTCATCTAAAATTATGAGTTTTGGTCGATGAAGAATTGCTTGTGCAATGCCTAAGCGCATCTTCATTCCCAGTGAATACGTCTTCACCTTATCCTTGATTTTTCCCTTTAGCCCGACGATGTCCACCACCTCGTCTATTCGTTTTTGTGTCACATTTTTGTGAAGGGAAGCGAAGTATTGCAAGTTGCCGAGCCCTGTCATATTTTCGTATAGTTCGGGGCGTTCTATGATTCCACCAAGATTAGCCACGGCCTTCTCAAAATTCTTTTTGAGTGAATATCCCGAAATATATACGTCGCCAAAGTCCATTTTTGCGAGTCCACAAATAACCTTCAAAACCGAACTTTTGCCCGCGCCGTTTGCGCCAATCAGTCCAAAAATCATGCCTTCTTCAATTTGAAAAGAGAGGTCGTTAAGAGCCACACTTTTCGCATAATTTTTTGATATGTTGCAGACTTTTAAAACAATTTCACCCAAAATTTCACCCCTTCTTACATGTTAAAATATTTTTGTTTGAGCAGTAAACAATAGATCAAATACGAGACAACGATGTTTGAAGAGAGCAGGACGGGTAGAATCCAATATGCCATAAATTCCATTTGCGACAGCCCTTGCATACCAGCCGCCAGGCAAATAGCAAAGGTCACGACAGACACTATAATAAAACAAAGTATGCGCAAAGTCAGCCCCTTTTTGAAATCAACTTTCAAGATGACGAGTTTGTATCTGTCGAACAAATTTTCGAGCGTTGGCACTAGAAAAATACTTATGATCATTGCTCCCGCCAAAAAAAATATAAGTAGATGTCCCTTCACAAGATAGTTGCTGTTGTTCAAAAACATATATATGAAAACCGTTTCGCAAAGCATTAATAGCGCGACAATCCAAGAAGACACCATATTCAGTTTGTTTCTGTCGGTATATTGTTTCGTGTTTTTTCCGTCGAAATTTTTGTGTGTGCGAATTTTTATACCTTGCAAGTTAAATAAATTGCCTAGCATCTCAATGTCGTCGCATTCAATGTCACTTTTGGTGCTTGAATCCACAAATTCATCAATCTCGCTCTTTGGGCTTTCCTTTTTCTTCTCCACATTCACAATGTTCGTTTGAGGGAAGATTTCTTTAAAAGAATTAAACTTATTTTGTTCGTATGGGTCGCTTTTTTGCGACTTGCTAAACAGTTTGCCGATAACACTGCGATAATCGCTTGATTCAATAATTTGTGCGGACTCCACAGGTGTTTCTCTCTCTATTTTACTTAGATCAATCGGCGTAATAAAGCCCTTTTCTTCGGTTAAAAGTTGTAAATTTTGGTCTGAAGTTTTCACGTTTTCTGTTACGCTTTGTGAGTCAACTTCGTTTTTAGTAATACTTACTTCGTGTGAAACTTCTGTCGAAATTTGCTCGATATTTTTCTCCTCAACAATTTTGCTTTTGCTTTCAAAAAGGGGGGTGTTTATGTCATTCTCGTCAACCAACTCTGTTAAATCAAAGGCGCTTTTGTTGTCCTCCTCATATGTATTTCGTGGCGAATAGTCGCGGGTTAATGGCATTTCTTCAAATTTATTTTTATTCATATGAAATTCGCTTGTAATTTTATTTCCCTCTCTTTTATTTTCTACTGGCTCAAAATCTGCCTCGTTATTGTCCAATATTTCGTATTTGTTCGAATATTTCTCGATTTTGTTTATCATAGTGGAAGAATTTTTGATATTCTTAACGTTTTGATTAAACATATCAAATTGGAAGAAAAACTCGTTTTCAGCGGACTTTTCGTCCTCGTAAATCCGCTTAATTTCGCTTTTTGTTGGACTTAAGTTAAAAAGCGATTCTTGGCTTGCGACAGTAATTTTATTACTATCATTTGTTGTAGAGTGCTCCGCGTCTTCAGGCTTAAAATCATTCACGGGAAGTTTCTTTATCAGGTCGCCCAATTGCCACTGCTCCTTGTTTTGCGCATAAAACTGCTTGCCTGTGACGGTAAGGGAATAATAGTGTCTATTCGCGCCGATCTCGCTTTCTTGCCAAGTGGAAGAGACAAGTCCTTGCGCTTCAAGACGCCTAAGCGAACTATAAAGACTGGGCTGTTTCATCACGAGTTTGCCGTCTGTCAAGCGTTCAATTTCTTTGCAAATCTCGTAGCCATAGCGACTTTTGTCGTTTAAAATGGTCAAAATTATTTGCGGAATACTGCCACGGGACGCTTTGTTTTCCATTTCTTCAAACATAATTATCTCACTTTTGCTAAAAATTCATAACGCAACACGCGACTTTGAATGAGCAAAAAATTGTATAAAATTATTTGCCAATAATATAATTATATAATACAAAATAGAACTTTTTTAGTCAACTTATTATCGTTTTAAATTGTTTTTGTATCGTATCAAATTGTGATAAAATATATACAAGTAGAAGGGGAGTTATGCTGGATCAAGCAAGTATTATTCGCGAGAAACGCAAAACAATCAAAATTACTATTCAAAACGACGGCAAATTGGTCGTTTTTTGTCCGTTTGGGCTTGGGTTAGATAAAATTGACAAAATTTTGCGCTCAAAAGAGAATCTTCTTAGGAAAAAAATCGTGAATACACAGGGGATTTCCACACAATTTTCCTCAGTTCTCGGTCAAAAATCGGTACTACTTTTTGGTAAAGAATACGAAATACTAGTTACAAATAGGGTGAAAAAACCGTGTTTTACCGACGACAATTTCCTAATTTCACAGAAAATTTTCGACGAAAACAAGGTGGGATTTTATATTAAGAAGACGGAAAAAGAAATTGCTGAAAGGGTTCTTGTGAAGCGGATCCAAGATATATTGCAAAATTATCCATACAAAGTGTCAAAAATTATTATTGGAAATTTCAAATCAAAATGGGGGAGTTGCGACAATTTTTCGGCTATAAAATTAAACTGGCGCCTCGTAATGCTTCCGCCAAAAATTGTCGATTTTGTCATCTTTCATGAATTAACACATCTAATTGAAATGAACCACTCAAAACGATTTTATATAGAACTAGAAAAGGTCTGCGTGACTTGGAAGGAAAGCAGAGCGCAGCTAAAAAACTTCAATTTTTTACTCACGCTTTACAAATAATTTCTTGTAAAATTATTTGTAAGTTTTACAAAAATTATAGTAAGGGCAGTTTAAAAACTCACAAAAATTAAACACTTCACCTTTAACAGTAGTGCTAAAATTTAATAAAACCAACTATTTTTCTTAAGGGCAGTGCCATATATTATGAAAAACAACCTAATCAACTAAATTAATTCCACTCAAAATCATTATGTGAAAATATAAACAACTATTCGCAAAAGACAGGTTTTGCGAATAGTTGCGGAGATATATTTGGTTTTGGCGCAATTTTTTTATTTAAATGGTTATAATTCCTAATATTATAGAATGAAACTTTGAATTTTTTTTGGTCAATCTATAAAAATTATTGGCAATTTGTGTAATAGTTTTTTATACGATTTATCACAAAATTTTATAATATATTTAAACAATTTCACACACGCATTTTTATTTTATTTTGCACATTTCACTCAAACAATTTGCACGATTTGTGGCAGAATTTTTATTATAATCCAAACAATTCCACTCAAATTTTTATTTTTCCGTGGAGATTTTGTCATACAATTTATCTAATTTTTATATGGGTTTTTAAAAAATTCTTCACTTAATTGCGGTATGGCTTTTTCAT
>CAYJEF010000006.1:0-15647 GCA_964369125.1 uncultured Christensenella sp. | reverse complement strand
AATATATTCAAAGCAATTTTGTTTTTGGGGCAAATTTTGCTTTTCGTTTGACTTTTGGGGCTTAAAATTTTATGCTGATTTTAGAAAAATATAGCGAAAAAGGAACTATTATGCAAAGAACTTCAGTCGCAATTTTGGGTGCGGGCATTGTGGGGGCGTTTATTTTTAACACATTGACGCGAAGGGGCGTTGACGCCGTGCTCCTTGAACGTGGCGAAGATGTTTCCTTGGGAGCCACAAAGGCAAACAGCGGTATTATTCACGCAGGATATGACTGCGCGGAAGGGACGCTGAAAGCAAAATTTAACGTGCGGGGCAACGCGATGTATAAAGAAATTGCGCACAGGATAGGTGAAATAATTGTAAAGTGTGGGTCGCTCGTTGTTGGCGACGAAAACTCGCTTCCTGCACTTCAAAAACTATACAATCGGGGCGTCCATAACGGCGTAAAACGCCTAAAAATTATTGGCAAACGAAGACTGCACAAGCTCGAACCAAAATTGCAAGACAGTATTTGTTATGGGCTGTATAGCCCTGACGCGAAGATAATTTCGCCATATACTTTTTGCATTTCGCTTTGCGAAGAAGCCATCATCAATGGCGGAAAATTGCTACTTAATTTTGACACTAAAACTATCAAAAAACAGGGCAATTTGTATGAGATTTCAAACGGCAAAGAAAAAATTTTGGCGGACTGTGTGGTGAATAGCACGGCAGAAAGCGTGAACTATATAAACTCGCTAATTGGCGAAAAACAGTTTGATATTAAACTGACGAAGGGTGAATATATGCTGTTTGACGACAGCGAAAGTAATTTTGTATCGCGTCCAATTTTTCCCATTCCAAATGAAAAAGGCAAGGGCGTTCTTGTGTGTCCAACGGTGCATAAAAGTTTCTTTGTAGGTCCAACGGCGGTGGACGTCAGCACTTTTGACTCGTCGTTTTCGTATGATAGCATTGCGGATATTAAAGACAAAACGGCGAAGATTGTGAGAGATATAAATTTTAAGAAAGTCATCAAACTTTACGCGGGCGTTAGAGTGAAAGTGGGCGACGATTTCGTGGTCGATTATAGTGAGAAAAACCCTGGGTTTGTGACCCTTGCTGGCATTTCTTCCCCTGGACTTTCGGCGGCGCCAGCAATAGCAGAAGAAGTGGCAGACAGGTTGATTGAAATTAAAAATTTAGCGACAAAAAAAGTTAAGTGGAAAAAACGTAAGCCATACACAAATATTTTGACTATGAATAGACGCAAACTGAACAGACTTATTTCAAAAAATGGAGATTATGGCAAGATTATATGCTCTTGCGAGACAATCTCAAAAGGTGAAATTTTGGAGGTGTTGCGCTCCCCCATTTCGCCACTCACGACGGACGGAATTAAGAGACGCCTTAGGGTGACAATGGGACATTGTGGGGGCAATTTTTGTTATTCGGGGTTAGTGCAAACGATGAGCGAATATTACGGTGTGCCGATAGAGAAAATCGTGATGCGCGGGGAAAAGACGCTTGCCCTTTGTGACATAAAGGAGGGCGGAATTTATGACCAAAAATGAATTTGACGTCGTTGTTATTGGTGGGGGTAGTGCCGGAATGGCAAGCGCCCTAAAAGCAAGCGAAAACGGCGCGAAAGTGGCTATTATCGAACGTGACAATAGGTTGGGCGGGATTTTAAATCAATGCATACACAATGGATTTGGGCTCAATTATTTTAAGCGCGAATTGACGGGACCTGAATACGCACAATTGTTTGAAAGTAAGGTGCTGGGCGACAAAAATATTGAAGTTTTCTTGAAAACGGCGGTGCTGAAAATTGAAAATAATTTTGAGATTACTGTTATAAATTCGTCGGGGGCGTTTAACATTTTGGCAAAATCTGTGGTCCTGGCGACTGGGTGTAGAGAGCGTCCCGCGGGGGCAATTTCGCTTTGTGGTGACAGACCTGCGGGGATAATTTCCGCCGGAAGTGCCCAAAAATTTGTGAACATTTATGGCAAAATGATTGGTAAAAATATCGTTATAGTTGGAAGTGGCGACATTGGACTTATTATGGCAAGGCGACTTCGTTTTGAGGGAGCAAATGTCCTTGGCGTCTATGAGATTATGCCCTATCCTTCGGGGCTGAAACGCAACATTGTGCAGTGCTTAAACGACTATAATATCCCCTTGCATCTTTCCAAAACTGTCGTAACAGTTGTCGGCAAAGATAGAGTGGAGGGCGTGGTTGTGGCGCCTGTTAGGAGCGATTTTAGTTTTGACCTAACAAAAAAAGAATTTGTGGCTTGCGACGCTGTGGTTTTGAGCATTGGACTGGTACCCGAAAACGAAATTGCAATGAAGTTTGGCGTAAAGCAAAACACAGTAACGGGTGGCGCCATTGTAGACGAATATTTGCAAACTAGTATGGACGGTGTTTTCGCGTGTGGCAACTGTCTTCACGTGCATGACATTGTGGACAATGTATCTCGTGAAGCGGAACGTGCGGGTGAAAATAGCGCGAAATTCGCAAAAAAAGAACTTTTTCGAGGAGACAAAATTGAGATTATAGCGGGGAAAAATGTTCGGTATGTGAACCCTTCATATTTTTACAAAGGAGAAGGGATTGTGAACGTGAATTTTAGAGTGACTGGAATTTTTAAAGACGGCAAAATCATAGTGCGAGAGGGCGAAAAAATTATTCGCGAAATTTCAAAAAATATAATGCTCCCTGCTGAAATGGAGAAAGTCGTACTTGCCAAAAAGGATATTCAAAATAGCATTACTATCGACGTTTTTTGTGAGGTATAAAATGAAAGATAAAATGGAATTTACTTGCATTATGTGCCCCGTTGGGTGCACGCTTGTAGTTATGAAAAAAGACGGCAAAATCATTGTGACGGGCAACGCTTGCCCACGCGGAGAGGAATATGGTAAAAAGGAAGTGACTTCTCCCGAGCGTATTGTGACTACAGTCAAAAAATACAAGACCGGCACAATTTGCCTGAAAACCGATAGCGCTGTGCCCAAAAAACTGGTGGACGAGGTGCTTAAAACTATTGCAAAATCTCGGGCGAAAAAAATTTACAAAGTTGGCGACATTTTTATAAGCAACATTTTAGGAACGCACAGCAATATTGTGGTGACACAAATTAATTTAGACAAATAATTTTGTTCAAAAAAATCAAACTAGTTTTATGAGATTTCATAAGATTAGTTTTGTTATTGCTCTTGTTTTGTGCTGTGCGTTTTGTGGTAGCGAGGTGAATTTTTGCTTTGCCGACACGGACGATAGCAGTAATCTTTCTATCTACCTCGTGTATGACGAACTAAATAACGTGCTGTTTGAGAGTAATTTTGTGGAAGTGGGCGACATATTTATTTCTCGAGAATTTCGGCAATATGAAGTGTATGAGGTGGACGAGAAGAACTTGGCGGCGCGGGCGGAAGAGACAGGCAGATACATAAAACCAAAAGTGGTGGTCGAAGATTACAATAGACTTAGATTTGCGACAAATTTAAAAAAATCTGTTGGAATTTATATGACGCACAACGACGAGAGTTTTGTGCCGACTGACGGAGTGTCGTCGGTGTATGGCGCGGGGGGAATTCACGACGTGGCGGGTGCGCTGGCACAGTCATTTTTTGAAACGGGATATGACGTATATTTTGATGAGACACTGCACATTCCTCACGATAGTGGGGCATATACAAGGAGTTTGACGACGGCGAAACGACTGTTAGAAAACAAAGTTGACGCGCTGTTTGACGTGCATCGTGACGGGGTGAGTAGGAGCGTATATGTTAAATTAATTGACGGGGTGGAGAGGTGCAAAGTACGCATTGTGATTGGGCAAGCAAACGCCAATAGTGATGCGAATTTGCAATTTGCAATGTATTTAATGACGGTTGCGGAGGAATATTGTCCGTGGTTGTTTTTGGACATTTATTTTGCAAAGGGGCATTACAATCAGGCGCTGTCCTCTAAGGCACTGCTGTTTGAAATGGGAACGTATTTGGCAGAGAAAGAGTTGGTATTGGCAAGCGTGCCAAAACTGGCGGAAGTGGTGGACAAAACTTTATTTTCCACCATTGTTCAGGAGGATAATTCACTTATTGTGAAAGAAAATGTGACGGAGAGTGAACAGGAAAATTTGGTGACTAATGTGCTGGAATCATATAATATCGAGAACAATTTTCAAAACAAATATATGGGTAATGTGACGATTTTTATTGTTATTTTACTTGTGATTTTGGCGTTTGTGGCGGCTTCGGCAATAAGGCGAATAAATAAAAATAAGAGAGAAAAATATTCCCTCAAAAAGCCATAAAATTAAACATAGTTATGCACAAAATTGCTACAAAAGTGGGTAAAACTTAATCGATTTGGAAGTTAATTGTCACTGTTCCGCTGCCCTCAACCAAGACTTTTCCCTTGCCTTCATATATAGCGCCGACCTCATTTTCGGGTTTGTTGTAACCCACGCGGTATTCATAGTCATAGTTTTCGTAGTCGGAGTTATCTAGAATGTAATCATAGTCGTCCGCCTCCACTTGCGTAGTGGAACTGTCCGCAAAAAACATAGGTTTTTGAGACAAAATTCTGCAAATAAGGTCGTTTTGATAGCCTTTTAGTGTGAGATTTACATTTCGATTTCTTGCCAAAATGATGTTGTCGCGTGTGTTTCCTGCGTCGTGGCACACTGCCGAAAGTACGATATCTAGGCGTGCTGTCCCGCTATTTTCGAGCACCTCAATTTCATAAAATGCGCTGATGTTTGAAAGCGAAATATTGCCAAACTGAGTGAAGACTTTGATTATTGTGTTTGGGTGGCTGGTATTATCTTCTATATATGAAATGCTAATAGCGCCAGATAATGAATAGATATTTAGGCTGGTGTCCACGGAGAGTTTGCGAAGGGAAATGTAACCGGAGGTGGACGATACGGACAGGATTTCTGCATCGGCTTCTTCAATATTTACTGCACCTGAGCCAGAATTAATGGTGCTTGTTGCGCCATTTCCCGAAACGAGTTTTGTAACTGAAACAGTGTTTTTCTCCACATTTTCATTGCCTGACACATTAAGCGCGCCGTATAATGTTCCAAAGTGCAAGGTAGACGAGATGGAATGGACGGTTACTATTTTATAACTTCCGCTTGCGCCAATATTGTTAAAGTAAAACATTCCGCCGACTTTGGCGTCTATATTAAGGTCTCCAAGCAAAGTATTTACAAAAACGCTGACGTTCCCCGTGCTTTTTACAATCATTCCGTTTTGAAGGTTTAGAGTCGCGTCGCTAGAGGAATTTGTGAAATTTAATGAGCCGGAAGTGCTTTCAAATTTCAACTTTTTGGCTGTTACTGTGGAGTTTTGAAATTGGACTTTGCCACTGGAAGTTTTTAGGTAATAGTTATCGCAAGGTTGGGTGTTATTTATAAAAATGTCTTTATCCGTAGAGGTTAGATATAAGTTTTTGGCAGTAATTGTCTTTTCGTTTGCAAAAGAATTGTAGTTTAAGGCGCCGTGGTCGGACGAGAGATAAATTATATCAAATGAAATGTCGGAAGGCAAAAACACTTTCACAAAAGAATCCCCCGTGGCAATAAGCCCGCTGGGTTCTGAAATGTTTATAACAAGCGTTTTGTAGCCCGCCACGTCCTCTTCGAAAGTTTGATCGGAAACAATATCGTCTTTGTAAATAAGCGCGGAGTTTTGATTTTTCACAAAACCATAGATTTTGCGATTGAAATTTACTGAAATTTGGCTGTCATTAGCACCTGCTTCCACATAAACTGCACTCTGGTCGGTAATAATTTTCACTGCTTTGAGGTTTAAAATGGAAATGGGCGACGATGCTGTGTAGGTTCTTGTTAGTGGGGTCGTGTAACTGACATATTGGAACCCAAGGATTGAGGTGCCCGGCAAGAAAAACATTATGCCAATAGCGGCGATAAAAAACACAAGCACAAGCCCTATTGTGATAAGCAAAATAGAAACATATTTTGGGAGTTTTTTCTTTGCCATACTCTTTCCTTTTAGTCTAAAATTGCTTTAATTCGTCTGACACCGGAACTGCTGGATTCTTCCTTTACAATTTTAAAATGATGTAGTTCAAGGGTGTTGCTTACGTGTGGGCCGCCACAAATTTCTTTGCTGATGTCGCCCACTGTATAGACTTTCACTTTATCGCCGTATTTGTCTTCAAACACGCCGAGTGCTCCGTGAGATTTTGCTTCGGTAACGGTCATTTCTTCACAAACTACGGGAATTTCGCGTTTTATAGCGTCGTTTACATAATTTTCAACGAGAGAAAGTTCGTCCTCGGTTAGTTTATGGTCACAGTTGAAGTCAAAACGCAGACGTTCGGGAGTGATGTTACTTCCCTTTTGGTGAATGTCAGGGCTAACAAACTTTCTGAGACTTGCTTGGAGAAGGTGAACAGCAGTGTGGAGACGTGTGGTTTCGGCGCTGGTGTCGGCGAGTCCTCCTTTGAAAACTTTGTCGCTACCCATTTTGCTTTTTTCTTGGTGTATTTTGAAGGACTCTTCGTAACCTTGATTGTCGACAGTCAGATTCTTTTCTTTGGCAAGTTCTATGGTGAGTTCAAGCGGAAAACCAAAGGTGTCGTAGAGTTTGAAAGCAACATTGCCGGGAATTTTGCCGTTTTGTTTTATTTGTTTTGTCGCTTTTTCGAATTCTTTTATGCCAGACGAGAGCGTGTGCGAAAATTTCTCGCTTTCTTGTTTAATAGTTTCTTGAATTTCGGCTTGTTTGCTAGATAATTCTGGGTAAAAATCTTTATAGATTTCAACGACAACTGGAGCAAGTTCGGCGAGTTTGTTGCTTTCGATATTCATTCTGCTGGCACAATTTATGGCACGCCTGAGAAGACGCCTGAGGACGTAGCCTTGCTCGACATTTAGTGGTTTTACGCCGTCGCTTATCATAAAGACGCTGGCGCGAATGTGGTCCGCAATAATGCGCATATTGCGCTTTGTGTCGTCATTTAAAAGGTAGTATCTGCCACTAAGTTCTTCGATTTTCTTTATAATTGGCACAAAAAGTTCGGTATCATAGACGCTTTGAAGTCCGTTTGAGATATAGAGAAGGCGGTCGAAACCGAAGCCGACGTCGACGTTCTTTTGTTTGTTTTCCTCGATTTTGCCATTTTTTGTGTGTTTGACATATTGCATAAATACGTCGTTGCCGATTTCTACATATTTTCCGCAATGACAGGACGGATTGCAATCCTTATTACACATTGGTTTGCCTGTGTCTATAAACATTTCGGAATCTGGTCCGCAGGGACCGACGCCACTGGCAAGAATCCACCAGTTGTGCTCCTTTGGCAAGAAAAAAATTTTGGATTCTGGGATCCCACACTCACGCCACATATTGTAACTTTCCTCGTCGCGTGGTGAGTCCTCGTCTCCCTCGAAAACTGTGACAGCAAGGTCACGGACAGAAATGTCAAGATATTTTGGACTGGTCAAAAATTCAAAACTCCAAGCTATTTGCTCGCGTTTGAAATAGTCTCCAAGGCTCCAATTTCCCATCATTTCAAAGAATGTGCAATGGTATGGGTCGCCCACTTCGTCTATGTCGCCCGTCCTTACACACTTTTGGATATTCACAAGGCGTTTGCCACCCGGGTGTTTTTCGCCAAGAAGATAAGGCACGAGCGGGTGCATTCCTGCGGTGGTAAACAGCACAGATGGGTCATTTTCGGGCACAAGAGAATGAGAAGAAATGGGGGTGTGACCCTTCTCCTCGTAAAATTTTATCCACATTTCTCGTAGTTGTTTTGCTGTAAGTTTTTTCATTTTAATCCTCTATAATTTTAGATACTATTTGGTGTGGGTGGGGGTGGCGCCATTTGTTCAAGACTACGCTTGTCAGCACTTTCGCCCATATCCAAGAAGGTGGTTATCTCTGGAATCCATTTGAGTTTAACGGTGCCAAGCGCGCCGTTTCGGTGTTTTGCAATAATGAGCTCCACGACGTTTGGTCCGTCGGTTAGTTCGATGTCGGAATATTTGGAAGGGTTGTAAATAAACATAACAATGTCGGCGTCTTGCTCTATCGCACCGCTTTCACGCAGGTCACTTAGGACTGGGCGGTGTTCGTCTTTGCGTTTTTCCACGTCACGCGAAAGTTGAGACAAAAGCAGAATTGGGACTTGAAGTTCCTTTGCTGCTACCTTTAAATTTTTGGTAAGTGTGGCTATTTCTTGCTGTCGGTCGGTTATGCGATTTGGAGCGCTCATAAGTTGTAAATAGTCAATCATAACGAGGTCAAGACCTTGTTCGCGTTTGAGACGGCGACATTTACTTAGTATATCCGTGTAGGAATTTAGAGACGAGTCGTCTATGAAAATCTGCGCAGTGGAAAGTTTTTTGTTACCTTCCCAAAGAGATTTCCAATCGCTCTGCGACAGTTTGCCACTGAGTGCTTTTTCCATACTCACGCCACTGACGGAACAAAGTGTCCTTTGCGTTATTTGTTCGCGAGGCATCTCTAGGGAAAATACGGCACATTTTCGCTTGCCACTTAGAGCGGCGAAATTTATTATGTTCATTGCAAGGCTGGTTTTGCCAAAGCCTGGGCGCGCAGCAAGGAGAATTAGGTCGCTTTTTTGAAGTCCGCGAGTAATGCGGTCGAGGTCGCTAAATCCCGTGGAGACGCCCAAAATTCCGCCACCATTTTTGTCTATTTCCTCGAATTTATTTAAGACGCCACCTAAGGAATCGGCGATAGGTTCTAAGTTTGACCTATCCTCTTTTTCGGCGATATCAAAGACGGTTTTTTCGGCAAACTCTAGGACGTTTTCGCCTTCATTTTGATAGGCTTTGTCGATGACGTCTTGGCTGGCTTTTATGAGTTTTCGAAGGGTGGAATCACGTTTGACAATAGAGACATAATGCTTGGCATTTGCGGCACTAGGGACAATATTTGTAAGCGTAGTGATATATTCAATCCCGCCGATTTTTTCTAGCATAGATTTGCGTTCGAGTTCGTCGGTGAGGGTAACAAAGTCGATAGGTTTGTTGTCGCTGTAAATATTCTTCATACACTCGAAAATACTCTTGTGTGATTCGGTGTAAAAATCAATTTTGTCAAGAGTTTCCATAATACCCAAAACCGCGTTGTCGTCGAGCAAACAACAGCCGAGAACGGACTGCTCTGCCTCGATATTATGTGGGATTATCCTCGCGGTGATTTTTGTTTTATCCTTTTCCATTTTATACCTTTTGTGTTTTTATTGATTATCTCTCAAAATTGGCAATTAGTCAATCACTCTTTTAATCACAGAAGGGGTCGCGCTGGTCTTGGGTTTTAAGTTTTTCCTCTTCTTTGTCGTCAAGTTTGTTAAAAATTATTAACCCAACGAGAGTGCAGGCAAGGACAATCCCGAGTGTGGAAATTACCGCTAAAACCGACGTAAATCCGGGAACTTCCTCTGTCATTACGTAGCAAAATATCATTGATATAACGGCGCTAAAAGCGATTATTATTGCAAATCTTTTAGCATATAGCATCATTTGCGATTTTACGTCGTAATATTTTTTTTGTAGATTTTGCCTAGTTTTTTTCTTGCTCATTTTCGTTTTCTCCCATATTTTTTTTCGTCATAAAAACGTCGATTTTATTTAAAGTTTCAAGTGATTTTTTTGTTTTGACTTTTTTATTAATAAATAAAACTAGGAATGTTGCCCCCACAAGAAGAAGCCCAAGGCAAAGCGCGACTACATACCATGGGGCGTAGTTTGAATAGGTGCGCCAGATGATTACTTCGGCGTTTATGTTACTGCCAAGATCAAAGATGTGATGGTAGTTTGCGCCGTCCTGATATTGCGTTGCATTTGAATGTAGGCGCGAAAATGGGGTGACGAAATCGAACAAAAATTTTGCGTTCTCTGCATTCTCTCCAAGTTCCTCACAAATAGCATCTACGAGAGTTGTGCCCACGGGGTGCGTTTTTGTGGAGGTGGTGTAGGATTGAAGGAGTGCGGGTTCTTCGCCGTTGTAGGAAAATGGCACACAGGTTTGAAGGTGCGTGGTCATAAATAAATTTTCGTCCTTTTGGTAGTCGCTGGGTGTCACGGGGACATCTATTAGCATTGCATATTTCGCGCCGTCGAATTTCACGGTGTTTGAGAGTTCGTTATATGCGAAGGCGTTTGGACAAAAGAACATCATATAAGCGTAGACTGAGACAAACCCAATACTGACAGTTAGTGTAGCGTCATCGGCGGTCGTAAACTCTGCATAAGTCTTTGAAAATTCTATGTCTCCAGCAAGTAGGTTAAAATTTTGGTGCTCTAAAATAATGTGGGACATTTTGGCATTATCGTCGTTAATGCCCAGTTCTTCAAAATCATATATGTTTGAAAACAATGTGATAATATTATCCTTGTAGGCATCTATGAGTTGGTCGCAATATTCGCGCGTAAAATTATACACAGTTTGTTTCTCTGATGTGGATAAGTCGCTGGCATCAAAAGTCAGGCTGGAAACAATATTGCCGTTTTTGCCTTGAACAGTTTGGAGCGTGATATTACTGCAACCGAAAATGGAGAAAGATAGCAAACCACAAAGCAAAACTAAACATAATTTTTTGAACATTCTTTCTCCTTTAATTATTAGTTATATAAAAACAAGTTGCCATAGATTACTTTTTTAAATTTTTCTATGTCCATATCCACGCAAACTTCAGCGTTTGGCGTGTCCGAAAAGTTAAATTTGCAGTCTATATAGCCATATTCGGCGCTCTCGGTTTTGTGATATTTTATTTGAATTTTTGCTGGTTCTGTCCGGAAAATTTCGGGGTATGAAAGATACAAAACGGCACAACTATCGTGGACGGCGGCGCCAAGTTTGCCGACATGAAAGTCGTTATATTTTGAAAACATTTTGTAAAAGATTTTGCCGACTCGGTTGGCTTTCTTTATTTTTTGCTGTTCATCTGGCGTGAAATATGCAATATGTCCCAGTTCCATTGGCACCATAACTAGCGGAATGTTGCTATTTATGACTATCTGCACAGCCTCGGGGTCGTAGGCAACGTTAAATTCGCGATATGGAGCGGTGGAGCCGTTTTCGTCTTTGCTCCCGCCCATAAACACAATACGCGAAATCATATCTTTTGCGTCGGGGAATTTTTGCAGGAGTTTTGCTATATTTGTCATAGGTCCAAGGCACACGAGAGTGGTGTTTTTGGCGGTGTTTTGGGTCAAGAAAAAGTGAATGGCGTCGGGACTTTTTAGCATAAACCGCTTAGTTTTAGGGGTGGGGAAATGATATCCGCCGAGACCTTTTGCCCCCTGCGCCATGCTTGCATAACAAGGTTGGCGTTTTATGGGTTCTTTTGCTCCCTCTGCAACAGGAACGTCACTTCCAAAAATTTCGGTTAGTTTTAAGGCGTTATTCATTGTCTCGTCTATGGTCAAATTACCGGAGACAGTGGATATGAGTTTCACTTCGATTTTGTCGCTACAAAGGGCGTTCATTATCGCCATTGCGTCGTCGATGCCGGGGTCGCAATCTATTATCACGTAGTAATTTCTCATTTTTTGTCCTCTGAAAAATAGCCCTCGGTGGCTTGCAAAAGTTCTTTTTGCTTTGTGATTTCATCTTTTAATTTCAATTTTTCCTCTTTTGTCATAAGGGGTTTTGTGATGTTTGACGCACATTCATATTTGCTGTCTTTGGTGTAGAATAGTTCTTTGCAATGACGCTCCACTCGGGTGATTAAGTCCTCAAATAGAGGCATGGTGTTTTCTGGCGAAATGAGTTTAAACTCAACAATTTCAGTGGTGTTTTTTCTATTTGTTATTAAATTTTCTACTTTCATTTTATACTGAGAGAGTTCCGCTTTTAGCCCACCATAACCAAACAAAACGCGCTTGTTTTGTTCAATATTTATTATTATCGTGGCGTGCATTTTCTCAAACATTTTGTCAGTGTCAAATTGCAAAATATTTGTAAACATTGAATTTAGGGCGTTGTTTAGGAAAAAGTAATGTCTTGAGAGTGGGTCACCTGCGCCTATTTCTAGTTCTCTTTCACTGCTTCTTAGGGCGTCGGAATAAAAAAATTCGGGGCGGAAATATCGGCGCATAATTTTTAGTTGCGCTTTTTTGCCAAAAACTCGGCGACGAAGAAGTAGTTCACTTTTTTCCAGCAAATTTTCTTTGTTGTCGTAGTAGTAGTCAACTAGTTTTATTTTCTCTGGTTCGTCAAGCGAATAAGTCGTCATAGTTTTTAGAAGTTTTAGTAGACGCGAAAAAGTCTTTTCATCAAAGACATTATATCTTCTCTCAAGTTTTAAAATATCCATTTGGCACACCCCTGTCTATACATTTTAGAGAAAAAATTAAAAAAGTGCAATTAAAAAACAAAGTTAGTGTGCGAAGTCTAAACATTTTAATGAATAAAATTGATAAAAATTGCAAAACTTGAATTGTAACTATCATTAAATTTTTTGGAGATTATTATGGATTTTGAATCTTCACAAACAAAACTTAATCTCGCCAGAAGTTTTGCGGGCGAATGTCAGGCAGGCGCGCGGTATCAAATAACCGCTCAAAAGGCACAAATGGAGGGCAAAATAAATATTCAAAACTTGCTTAAAAACCTGGCGAAGCAAGAAATGTCACACGCAAGAGTTTTTTGGGATCTCATAGCCAAAAACAGCAAAGTGCCACAGAAAAATATAGAGATTAACGCGGGCTATCCATATGAGGACGGCGATGTTATGCAGATGATTAAATTTGCGTCAAACGCTGAGAAATCCGAAAACACTTCCATTTATCCAAGTTTTGCGAAAATTGCGGAGGACGAGGGGTTTAATGAAGTGGCAGAAAAGTTTAAACTCATTGCTCTTGTGGAACACGACCACTTCATAATTTTGGACGAATTGTTTAGTAAAATGAAAACAAAGTCGTTGTATAAAAGTTCGGGCGACAGAGAATGGAAATGCGCTACGTGCGGACATTCGCATTATGGCAAAGAGGGGTTTGACGTTTGCCCACTTTGCGGGGCGACAAAGGACAGTATATCGCTTGATACGCTAGGAAAATAATTATTTTAAATTTAGCCATAACATTATTCTTTTGAAATCAGTTCGTTCGTTACGAAATTTACCATGGTACCAGCGCACAAAAGTGGGTAGTAGACCACACTGCCGAGTCCGTCGGTTTTTTCGGGCTGTTCGCGGGTGAAACAGACGTTTACACTTTCAGAAAATTTATCTTTTTTCAGTTCGTTTCGCAGTTTGCGTGCCAAGCCATCATAGGAAGTTTTGAACAGGTCTTCCACCATAAAATTTGGCTTGCGATAGCGGTTGCCTGTGCCCATAGCGCTAAGCAGAGGAATGTCGTGCTCGTGACAAAATTTTATGACAGCAACTTTTGCCGGCACATCATCAATGCAGTCAAGGACATAGTCGTAGCGTTCGCTTAATATTTCACCCACGTTTTCACTCGAAATTTGGGCGTTTATTGCGGTCACTTTGCAGTTTGGATTTATTGATAAAATGCGCTCCTTGCCAGCGTCGGTTTTTTGTTTTCCAAGTGTGCTCGACGTCGCCAAAATTTGACGATTTAAGTTGCTCTTTTCAAACGTGTCGCAGTCGATAATTGTAATCTCTTTTATGTTCATTCTCGTGAACATTTCAAGCACATATCCACCGACGCCACCTAGCCCTAAAATTGCGATATGCGAAGACTCAAGAAGTTTTGTTTTTTCTTTAAGCACTAATTCCGTGCGAGAATTTTCTTCCATAATTTTTCTCCTTTCACATTTGTATTTTACTCAATCTTTTTGTGTTTTATAAGCAAGGTTTCACAATTTAAATATTTTTTTGATAAATTTTGTTTTGCTCGAATTGGCTGGTGGATATTTTAAATTTAGGTCAAGTTTTGTGGATTTTAAAAGTACGCTTTTCTCGTGCGTAAAGGCGTCGAATGATTGTTTGCCGTGGTAGTTACCCATTCCGCTTTCGCCAAAACCGCCAAACGGCAAATTATGC
The DNA here is from genome assembly GCA_964369125.1 of uncultured Christensenella sp. Taxonomy (GTDB): domain Bacteria; phylum Bacillota; class Clostridia; order Christensenellales; family UBA1242; genus UBA7862. The sequence continues at coordinate 1,636 of CAYJEF010000006.1, read as the reverse complement.
TCAGCAACATGCATTACTGTGTCATTTATACAACCGCCACCATATCTCAAAAACATTTTAGCTTTTTCGATTTTGTCCTTTTCTCGCCCGAAATAATAGAACGCGAGAGGACTTGGCTTAGCGGAAAGTTTTTTTAGTTCCTCCTCAAAATTTTCAAAGGTCAAGACTGGCAGGATTGGCCCAAAAATTTCCTCTTGCATAACTGAGTCTTCAGGTTTAATGTCCACAAGAATTGTTGGTTCAAGCGTGTTGCCGTGGGACTTACCGCCGAAGAAAACCCTTTTGGGGTCAATGAGTTTTTGCAGACGTTCAAGAGAAGATTTGTTTATTATTTTCACAAAATCGCCCGAGAGTTCCTCGCCGTCGTAATAAAATTTTTGTGTGTATTTCTTGACGCTTTCGAGCCACTGCTCTTTGATAGACGAGTGGACTAAAACGTAGTCGGGTGCGACACAGGTTTGCCCGGCGTTTAAGAATTTGCCCCAAACTACTCGTTTCGCCGAGAGGTCAATGTTGGCGTCGGCGTCCACGATGCAAGGACTTTTTCCACCAAGTTCAAGAATCATTGGAGTCAGAAATTTTGCCTGTTTTTCCATAAGTTCTTTTGCCTTCTTGACACTGCCAGTGTAGAAAATGAAGTCGAAATTGGCATCAAAAAGCCCAGCGATTTCATCTTCTTTAGTGACAACATAGACGTATTCGTCGTCGAATATGCTAAGCATTTTTTTTATGACATTTGTAACGTTTGGCGTGCTTCGGCTTGGTTTCACCACGAGGGTGTTTCCGCCGGCGATTGCGGCGATTACCGGCAACATTGTCAGTTGGAAAGGATAGTTCCAAGGCGACGCTATGAATACACAACCATATGGTTCGCGAATTTTGACGGCTTTACTTGGAAAATTGATAAGAGACGTGTGCGCTCGTTTTGGCGCGCAAAAGGACGACAGATTGCGAATCATAAAGTTGAGTTCATTCATTACAACGCCGATTTCGGTGGAGACGACGTCAAATTCTTTTTTATTGAGATCCTTTGAAAATGCTGTCAAAATTTGGTCGTAATATGCCTTAATTTGCAGGCGAAGACGCTTTAATTGCAGGGTTCTAAAGTTGACATTTAACGTGGCGTGCGTGTTAAAATAATTTTTTTGTTTTTCTATAATGTTTATCATTTATTCTCTCCCTTTTAGGTTCTCGCTTAATATGTTTGCGCCTTTTTCAATTTTGCCAAGTTCTGTTGCGCCGAAAGTATTTTCGAAGATTTTAGAAAATTCGTACAGGCGCGATTTCACATATTGCTCGCCAGATTTTGTGAGATTATAGCGGATCGCTCGGCGGTCCTTTTTGTCCTCGATATACTCGATTTTCTCTTCTTTTATAAGCGTTTTACAAAACATTGCGACGTTCGATTTTGCTATGGACATTTCATATTTTATTTGCGATGGGGAAATAGATTTATGGGTAAATATGAGAAGCAAAATTTTGAATTTCAGCGAGAATATTTCCTTTCCAAACGCCTTTTGTTCGAAGAATAGAATTCTTTCAAGATTTTGCTGTAGGCTAAGCAACTTCACACAACTTTCTTCTGTCATTTTGTATATTGTCCCTTTTAAAAATCAATAAGGGACATATACAAGTA
>CAYJEF010000005.1:0-17262 GCA_964369125.1 uncultured Christensenella sp. | reverse complement strand
ATGGGGCGCTCTTCATGGGCGCCCAAAATTATTTAAAATAAACATAAGAAAAATGACAAAAATTAGTATAATTTGTTAGTAATTTTCAAAAGATTTTGGTAAACTATTATAAGGCTCCTTGGGCAATAAAAAGGGAATGAATTAGGGTAGTATGAAGAGATTTTTTTACGGAATTATGCTAATATTATTACTTACTTGTTGTGTCGGATTAGTTGGTTGTGGCAATAAATATGGCGACCTTGTTATGACCTCGCATTTTGCCTACACTGAAGAAAATTCCCAAGAACTAACTAGCGGTGCACGCCGTGTTGTCACCCCCGAGGGAACGTTTGACATTAATCCCGACGGCACATACACTTTTTATATCGACGACACGAAGTCAACTACTAGTGCATACCTTGATATAATTTTTTCAAACATACCAAATGATTTCACGCTGGACGCCGACTTTAACATTTCTCAACCAAATATCACCGTGAACAAGGGTTATAAACAATACATAGAAAACGGTTTTCGCACCAAGATAACCGCCAACTCTGCAACGAATAAAATTGTGGAAGTGCGCGTCCTTAGCGTGGAGGGTGGCAAGGAATACACCATTCGCGTGAGAGTCCAGCAAGTTGCAAAAAGTATAGAGTTTAAAAACAATAATCTCGCGTTTTCAAACAAGCAAAACGCGACCGTCAGCCTCGAGGATCAGATTGAATTTACGCCAGCCGTCTACACAAAAGGCGAAGGCGCAGTGTCGTTCCAATTTGGCAGAAAAGAAAGTGGTGGCACCGTTACTTATTATCGAAACGACAGCGAACTGGCGGCAGCGGGTTTCAGTTTTAATTCAAAAACAAAAAATCTTTCGATAATAACACAGAGCACGTCTCTTGACGAAATTGTGGTGAAAGCAACATACGACAACCCTCTCGGTGTCGACCCAGAAGCCACCACCACAATAAAAATCCTTCAAGAAATAATGGATTTTGAGATTTATTCGGGCAGTTCAAAAGCCGACGTGACAGCAGGGAACAAAATAACAACAAATGTCCAGGATTTCATCGTAAACTTCGACAACCTAAACTTTGCCGATGTTATATTAAAGGTAAAGTCAAACGGCTTGACCGTCAATTTTTCCTATGCACAAAATTCATTATTTACAATTGATAAACAGCCGGGGAAATCTAGCAGTTTTATAGAGTATTACGACGAAAACTTTGACGTTAGTGTTATAACACCAAACAACGCAACCTATACGATTTTATATTATCGACTGATTGCCGATAAGGGGCTAACGACCGTAAATGCACTCTATCCAAGCGGAACATATTCGTTGCAATTTAGTTGCGACTATGCTGACTATCTTGTGGACGGCTATCCTTTAAGGCAAACATACGAAGCGCGTTGTCTTAAACTCATAAATAATTTCGCCATAAACGGCGACGAAATGCCAAACATTTCCGTGGAAGACAATCCAAGTGAGGACGACTACTATTTAGACGAAAAATTATATCTCGACACCGACGCAAGCATTATTGGCACAGAATTTAATGTGGGCGTCGCAAGACCTGACACTGTACTTCCTGTCGACGCAAAATTTGTCCTTGAATTCTACAACATCGCGCGTATGAAGATAGACTCTCCTTTGGACGTCTTTTCCATTTCATACAAATCAGGAACCATCACGCGAAACCTTACAAGAGAGAATTTGTCGGACAGCAATTTTTCCTTTGAAATAAACACTAAATTGTATGTAAAACTCAACACCGCTAGTGGTGGATCTTTTCTGCCCGGTAACACCTACTATATTGTCGTTCGTGCGGTAAAACCCGTCAGCGACGAAAATATCCAAACAGTGGCGACAGTCCGTTTTGTCGTGGCACAGGGGATAAAGAGCATTACGAGTTTTGACTATAACTACTATGAATATGAACTTGACTCAAACGGCGAGTATGTGCTGGACGGGAACGGCGTGCGCGTGGTTACGCAAAATTACGGACAAACAGAATTTGTCAATTTCACCGCCAGCGCCCCACTTAATCTCGACATCGACAATAATTTCAACACCAATTTATCTTTTAACTGCTTGCCAGTGGACGCGTCTCTTGATAATCTCACCCTCGTCAGTCAAAACTTAAAAATTGTAACTGTGGAAATGGCGGGAGAGAATAGTTTTGTTTTAGTAACGAAAGATATCGGTTCGGCAATCATCGAAGTTACGGCGTCCAATCTCACCGACGTTTACTATTTCACCGTGAATACCTACAAACCAATCAACGATATGTCCCTAAGCCTGCTTTTCACCTCCGTCGAACACGGAGTTGGGAGTTATGAGAATGAAAACGGCAGTTTAAAAAATGTCACTGCTCAAAACGGCATCTCCACATATTTTAATGTAAACGTTATGCCAGCCAAAGTAACGCAATATACCCTTGAATACACCGTCACAAAAAACGCCGACAGCAACCCAGTTGTAATAGGCACTATAACAAGAGACGCAGTTGCTACTGGCACAAGCGCAATTATTCAAGACACAAACAAATTCAAACTCGACTGTAAAAACAATTTCTTTCTCTTCACAAGTTCTCAACATCAGTCCGACACATATTTGGTGGAGATAAAACTTAGGAATATTAACGGCGTTATAAAAACGCGTTCCTTCACTGCGTCCAGTTATGTGCCTGTGGAGCAAATGTCAATTTTAATGCCAACAACAACAATCTATCAGCCAAACACCCTAAGTTTTCAAAACAAAATCCAGACCGTGGAAGATTTGCAAATTGACCCTTCTTCCTTTGCCCCAACAAACGACGATAGAGTTTTTGGCGTATCTGCACGAGTGCAGTCCAAGGGTGGCGGAACGCCATCATATACCTTCCTCAATAACGGCAAGATTATTTTGTATGTAGGAGGAGTGAAAGATAGCGAATACTATTGTTCGTCTTCTGGCATTTTGACAAGGTCATATTCGGTCTCAAAGAGTATCGCCACACTTATGAACGACACGCAGTGGAACGGATATTTTTGGTTCAAACTAAACGAAGATTATTCTTATACAAGCGTTTCTAGTATAGTAGTCAATGTGACCATTAGGGAACTAAATAGAGACCTTTCGCAAGACAAGATTTTGAACGTCATAAAAGCCACCGTGTCGTCAAAAATCCTTGTGAATTACGACAGCGTCGGTAGCAATAACTACGAGATATATTTCAAAAAGGGACTTGAACAAGACAAAGAGATTATCCTAGAACTGAAAGAAAACACCTCATACAACAAAAACCTCTTATATATGGTCTTAAACAAGAAAACTATTGGCACGCAGGAGCGTTTTGTCGTGCCAGAACTCGGATTTGGCTTGGCAGATGTCAGACTCGTCTGGACGGGCAGAGAGGCTCAATATAAACTCAGCATAAGCATCAACCCAACAGATCTATTGTCGGGTTATGTGATAATTTTGCCACAAGATAAGATTTTATCTAGCGCGCAAAACGACATATTCACAAATTTTACATACGTCCCAGTAGCAATCACTGAAAGCGATTTTGAAGGCGGAATGTATTATATTTATAACAACAACGCCTATTCGCCAGCCGAAAATTATGAATCAACGGACACTTATTATCTTAGGGTAAAAGACGACATTTCAAGTGTTATTGACATTTGGCAAGGCGCTGTCGTTTTTAATCTCATCGTGTCCGACGGACTCTCTAATTCTTATTACATTTCCACTTTTGACGAATTCAGCAAGATTTGCCTAAGCGAAGAATCCAGCACAAAAAATTATATTTTAACGAAGAATATCGCCATACCATACGAGAATTTTGCGCCTCTTGGCACGAATTACTATCAGGCAGACGTGACAAAAGCGCTCGCCGACGACGACTATTACACACTCGAAGACGGGGAGTACACGTTGGCAGACAGGTCGTCTGGACTAGACCTTAGTTTGAAATATTACAGGCGCGGATTTCACGGCACTCTGTCGGGCAAGCACATAGTTAGTGATATCGAGGGTAATATAATTAGCACAAACTACTATGGAATCACAAATGTAAATTATAACATAAGGTCGAGTGTGTCCTCCTATGCGCTTATAGACAAATTAGGCAAAAGCGGACGTATTGACAACTTGAGTTTGTCCTATTCGTCTTTCCAGCCATCTTTCGACATCATGTTAACCGACTTTACTTTCGGCGGACTGGTTGCCGAGAATTATGGCACGATAGAAAACGTTAAAGTAACCTATAAAAACGTCTCGTTTAGTGCCCCTTTAAACCTAACTTTTGGCGGTATAGTGGGCAAAAACTATGGCATAATAACACAAGAAATGAACTCTATTTCCGGCGTTCGCGGACAAGTAGAGATTTCAATATTAGACGCCAGTTTAAATTATAAAATTGGCGGAATAGTGGGCGAAAACTATGGCGAAATCTACGGCAAATATCGCCTTAATGAAACCGTCAACTACACCTTCAATGATGCGGGCTTTGACTCCACACTTATTCTAAATGTTTTGTCTTCTTCCACAGTCCTTGCTTCTAGCATCGGCGGTGTGGCAGGTGAAAATAGTGGCAAAATAGGCAACGTGTCGGTGCAAGGCAAAATTTTTGCACCTAACTGCGACAATGTCGGCGGTCTTGTTGGCACGCATATATATAATGCCGATTACAACGGTGAAAAAACAATTATGCAAGGTGGCGTTCCCGTAACAGATACAATCTATTCGCTGTTCAATGCCTATTCCATAATATTCATAAACGCGCATGACAACGTGGGCGGAGCTGTGGGCAATCTTTTGGGCGAAAGTGGCACAAAACAAGTGTATTTATACAACGTCTCCGCCGAGAACTATTCATCGGGCAATGTTTCAAGGACACTAGTGTCTGCTCACGACAACGTCGGTGGACTCGTTGGGCACAGCAATTTTGCGAATATAAACTACAGTTATGTCATCAGTTATTTCGACTGCAATTCAGTGACCCTAAATGTGGGCAATAACTCCAACTATGATGTAGTGGGCAACAACTTTGTGGCTGGACTTATCGGCAAAATGGAAATGACCGACGTGAATGAGTGCGCAACTAATCTAAACCTAAAAGCGCAGACTGCGAATGCTTCGCTGTTTGTCATTCAGAATGATTTTGAAAGCACCGTGAGAAATGCCTTTGCTATAGGTTCGTTGTATTCCCTTGGTGGCAACACTGCACTTGGATTTACTGGAATGGAGGACGGGTTTTCCTATTCCTGTGTGTTTGATGTCCAGGCTCAAATTAGGGTTTTCACTTGCAATGAAGCAACTTCAAACTCAGCCATTATTATCGCAAATTTCTTAGCCGGTTCATACGGCAATATGTGGAATATCGACGACACACAGAACATAAACTCAGGTCTCCCATACCTTCAAATATTGGAAGCGGGTACGGGCGTCCAGCAGGCACTGTTTGCCTCGTCGTCCATAAGTATTAGTGTTGTTGTGAAAGACAATGTGAATATTTCCACCGATAGATATGTAAAAAATAACGACGATTCTCTCGTCATCTTCCTAAACTACGACGAATATGGCAAGCATGAGAGCGGTGATATAAAGAAACTTAACACCATAGACGTTGGCGATATTTTGGATATCACCGTGTTCCCTCAAACTAGCAAAACTTCGCGAATTTTTGTTTTCACCAGCAACGAAAGCGTCATAAATATTGACAGCGAAGGCATTATGAATGTTGTGGGAGAGGGGAGCGTAAAGATAACTTTTAGCTCAAAACTCAATATAGAATTCAAGAAAGAAATTTATATCTATGTCGTCTATGGATTTTCAAACATCGAGGTTTATGAGAATGTCGGCACGACAATAACTCTTGACGGCGCACATATAGAACTCGCCAAGACCGCAACGCAAAATCTCGACCTCTCGTCTTTTTACGTCGTGCAAGTAAATGAAAACAAAATACTTGACCTTAAAAGTTCGCGCAACATTGGTGTTAGATTTATTGTGATGGAAGCGGATTTCGAGCAACTTGTTGGTGTGGCAAACGCTCAAACCAACGCCCTAAATGATCTATTTTTGATAGGCAACACATATTGGCAATATAATTCGAGTGACAGATATTTCTTTGTCGACGTGGCGTCGTCTTCTTCGCTTGTTATTAGTCCAAGAGAAGCGATGGAGCAAGGCAACAGTCTTATGGTGCACTACTATCCATACATTTCGTCAACGTTTAATGAAGCAATAAGCAAGATTTTGTTTAATGAATATTCTGGAGCGTTCACGCTGTCGATTGTGAAAGGCGCAACGGGGATTGTGTTTGGCAACAACATAAGCAAGATTGAAATGAATCAACTGCAAGTGGCAGTTATTCAAGTGACGATTTTCACCGATTATTCAGAAGACGAAGTGCTCACAAACTTCGAGCAACTAGAACAAAATAACGTGAATTTTGGGTTTACAATCAGCGGTTATGAATACTATCCGGACAAAAATAACGTCGAAAGCGTCACAATGACCTTTACTATTTGGTATAATGACAAAGTTAACTCTATAGACGGCAAAATCAATTTTGACCTTCAGTTCTACGCCAGTTCCAATATCCTTGTCACCAAAACTATGAATCTCGTGATAAACGGATTTTCGTCAGTGGATAGCGTGGAATTAAACGTATATGACAAACTAGATAACTATCCTCAAGAGGCTAGCAAAAACCAGTTTATTTATAACGGAAAAGAGGCGCTTCTCGCCATCGACGTCTATCCATATTTCGCCAAATATTCTACGATAGAGATTTCATACGAAACAGACTCTGGTTCCTCTATGTTTATTACGCAGAAAAGTTACGACTCGTCGGCATCTTCTGGCTCAAAGTGGGACACATATGAAAATTCCGGTATGATTATTCAGCCCGACGGCTCACTTCTCGTGCAAAAGACCAGCGGTCAAGACACTTTCAAATCTAACATTGGCAACAAATATTCTTATAGTAAATCCTATTTCTTCTCCATAATTGTTGGCAGTGACACGCGCAACAACTCGCTGTTTATCGTGACAGTAAAAATTAAAAACGACAGCGGAAATGCAATAAGCACAAAGACTTTTTCAATAATCTCTCTCGCTCAACCCGTCATTTCAATTTCCACAGACGAAAACATTTTAGGTGCTGACGGCAAATATTACCTGCCATACAACACTGAAAACGAAATCATCGTGGCTCTTACTAATTTCAGCGGACAAATCACATGGGGGCTTACGAGTCAAACGGGGTATGTTTTAAGAGAAAACGTGCGAGAACTTCTCACCCCAACGAAAAGAAACGGAAAATATTACATTCAAACTTTGCGCTACACCGGTGACAGCGACAATGTGTATGACCCATACATAATCGGCAACGAATTTGTGTTGACCGCCTATGTGGACGATGGGCAGAACGTGTATACTAGCACACTCAATTTCATAATAACCCTCTTTTCCGTTACGAACCTCAAAGTCCGCGACATAACAGACGGCGTTATGACCCTTCAAACTTCCACCACCACACCGCTTCGTGCTGAAATTTCTGCAAAATATGACAGTAGCGTGACTACAACAGACAACTGGTATTCAACGTGGTATAGTCTTCATGGCGACGACATAGGTGACGAACTCTATCAAAAAATCACTCTGGCTGGTTACAGCGTGGAGGAGAAATTCTACACTTACATAACATACCTGCAAGAAAACGTCGCAAAAGCCAAATTCAACACCACAACTTCCAACACTTCTGGTGTCTTCTCCTATGTAAACGACAGCGGTATAAAGTCCAATTTGACTATAAACACCAACTATAACGACAATATATTCTATGTGGAAAACTACAAGGAATTTTTCGCCGTAGTTGGTTTGCGTGTAAACAGAAGGTCGACTATGCGCTATGATGCGAAGATTTCCTACAACGACGGCGGGAACGCAAGCATCGGCATTCCAAACGTCAGCGGTTACACCAGCGAGGCATCGCCAACCTTCAAGCATATTCAGCAATTCTCAGGCGATTTCGAAATGATTTTTGAGTTTAAAACCGAGCTTATAAATTACATTCCAGTCTCCACTGTCGAAGAATTTTTGAATATGACAAGTGGTTACAATTATCGCTTAATAAACGACCTAGAACTTTCGAATTACACGCCAATTCCTTCGAATTTTGCGTCATTTGACGGTAATAATCACATAATTTACATCACGAGTTTCAGTTATTCATCAAGCACCCAGCAAGAATGTAAACTGGCGCTGTTCTCGTCTGTCGCGGTCGACTCTATTGTAATGAATACAACAGTCCGCTATACTAGCAAAGTGGAAAATGTGGCGGGAGTTCTCGTTCCAAGCGTAAACATTTTGCAAATATATTTTAATATGACAAGATCCATAATCTTTGGCGGTCTAACTTGCGAAAATAATGGCGTTTTAACCAACTGCACAGTCACAGGTGGCGTTAGTATAAGGCTCAACGTCGACCAAAGTGGCGAGAGTGTGTCTGTGGACACAGAAATAAACGGCGGGTTAGCCACCAAAAACTCCTCCACGGGATATATCACAAACTCCAAGGTGGAAAACTTCACACTAATTTGTTACGGTCAAACGGGTGGTTTTGTTTGCGAAAACAATGGCAAAATAGTCGCCAGTTATTTCAATAACAGCGTAATCAGCGATTTATCTAGCGAAAATATCGGCGGATTTGTCTACAAAAATACTGGTGAAATCTACGAGTGTTATTCTCAAGGTCTTAGGAAAATAACCGACCGGGATATCCGCAACACCGACGACGGCATCGCTAGTTTTGGTGGCGACATTGGCGGATTTGTATATCAAAATGACGGTAAAATAAGCGACTCCTATTCCAATATCAAAGTGTCATCGTCCAGTTCTATGGCAGGGTTCTTCTATGTGGATTCAAGTTCCAGCGTCATTTCGCGTTGCTATTCCATAAGTTATAAAAATCCAAACGACAACAAGACCACGGCGTTCCCATTCGCGGGACCTATCTCCACGTCTTTCGAGCCAAGGATTGAGGTCAAAGGTATTCTTAACAACTGTTTCTATCTTCTAAGCACCGAAAGTTGGGAAGAAACGGATTTCTTTATAAAGGACAGCACCGATTCCCGTCAAACCCCTGCAAACAAGAAAGCAACGGCGCTAAGTTTTGACAACTTCGCCATGCACACCAGTTTCACAAACTATGATTTATCGCTTATTTATACGACAGCAGAATACGAAGACAGCACGCAATCTTCGCCACATACTTTTAACTATGCGGGTGGTTACACGTGGGTCATTATTGAGGGCAAACCAGTCATCGTGTCCACGCTTACAAACACAGTGAGTATGTTCGAATATATCGGCAAAATCAAAAATTATAGCCTTGTCTACAACTACTTTGACTTAACTAGCCAAGCCATAATTACAGGGCAAACCGAGCAATTGAGCAGTGGCAAATCAAAGACTACATATTTCTTTATAAATCCGCTGACAGCGACTACCAGCGAAATATACTCTATTTATATCGATAACAATCTTAAAACCAAAACTTATGTGTTTGCCAAACGAGGCAACCTCGAGCAACTAACCGTCTACTACGACATTTCATCAGGTGCAGACCAAGCCACTCTCATTTCAGCAGAAGTGGGTGACGTTAATACTCGCATACTCGATGTGGAGACGCAAAACGGGGAGAGCGTTACAAACGACATAAACTACCGCGCGAGCGATACAATTATTATTGACTACAACGAACTTGGCGACATTATATCGATAACATATAAAGTTCTAGAAAACGCCAGCTATAGTTATTCGGACAGGACCTCAGGCGTTTCAGATGTTCAAGGTACTCGAACAAATCCATATCTTATATATGATTTCAACACATATAACAGCCTACTTAGCAAAAACACCGCTCAAAAATTCTTTAGAATTGTCAAAGATATCGACCTAAAAAGCAGTTTTGTATCCACTGTCCATTCGTCGTTTCAGGGCGTTTTAGTTGGCAACTATATGTCCATAAAGAACATTTCGCTTTCATATCTTAGCAATCAAATTGTGGAGGGCTTCGACAGCAATAGTTTTGGTCTATTTGCTTCCATAACCACCGTAGCGGACAAAGATTTAAATAGTGGCGAGACCTTTGACACCGTCATTTCAAACCTCAACTTAACGATAGACCAAGTGCTCTCAAACGCGCATAAATTCGTGGGTGCATTAGCCGGCAGAATAGGACCTTCTATATACACCCAAACCAACGAACTCACAGGCGAAACCACCACGGTCGAAAGTCAAAATTTAAACCAAAAAATATTCCTAAACAACATAAATATTTCCAGCAATTCGTCGTCTCTTGCTTCGATTCAGGGTAAGAACGCCGTTGGTGCGCTCTCTGGGATTGCGACCGGCAGAGTTATCGTGAAGGACATCACTTGCGACGCATCTGTAAACGCCACTTTCGAGATTTCAAACACGATGACAGAGCAAATGTTATACACCTCTGACAAATCAGTGGAATATATCTCATACGCTGGCGGTGTCGTGGGTATTTTTGACGTCGCAAACGTCATTGATCCGTCCACCCAACGTAATTACAACGCCACAAACATAAAGATTATCGGTGCAAATTCTTTCATTGGCACGGTCGTCGGTTCATGCTTTGGACTCGTGGGCAAAGACGCTGTTGTAAACTATGCCAATACGATTGTTATGCACGCCGAAACAGCGTTTATAAAAGCAGTCGGATACGCGGGTGGCATCGTGGGTGAAAATAGAGGTCTTATCATCAGTTCGTCCATAAAATATGACGAGGAGGACGAAACTACCACCACTGTTGGCTACTCCAAATACACCGAATTTAATTTCTTCTACAACAGTTCGCGTTACATAACCGTTGCCGTCGGCGGTCTCGTGGGTCTAAATAACGGCGGAACGCTCAGCAACTCCATTTCATCTATAAACGTCCGCAATAAGCGTGCTCACATAGCGGGCGGTGCTGTCGGCAGAATGATTGAAGGCACTCTCGAAAATGTGGTGGCGGGCGGGTCGGTTGTCGCTAAAACAATTATGGGTGGACTAATTGGCACCATTAACGACGCTACTACAATTGTGGAAGAGGGCGGATATAACACAAATGCTATAATGAAAGTGCAATATCTTACCTCCCAAATCACCAAACAAACCTATGAGCAGTTTGTGGATAGTGGAGAAACAGAAATCAACCCAAAAGTTACAATAATAAATAATTGCGTATCCGCCACAAATTGGCTGTATAGCGACTACGACTACTATCAATCAGTCCTAAGGACAGTAGGCAACGTGGGAGGCTTCATCGGTCTAGTCTCCGCGTTAATACCAGGAACGGACGTCGAAAACAAAATGAATGAATTCGTTAGTTTTGTCGGTAAGAATTTCTATTCAAATACGCTCTACAAAGCAAACACCAGTGTAACTCCAGACAAATATATCGTCCCAACTGTCCTTTCAAAAACCCTTGATACATACAATGTGTTTACGCCAGTAGACCCGGTAACTCTTCGTGACGCAAACGGCAACCAATGCGTCTATCCATATGCCACCACCGCGTTCTATAACGAAGTAAACCTCTCGAGCACCAACTACACTGTGAAAGCGGAGGACAACATTCTCGCAGGACAATCCAGCGAAGGCGACCAATATATGAACAGAATTTACACTATAATGTCGTCCACGCCTGCGTCCCTAAAATATGACGAGCAGTTCTATCAACCAATCGACTCTAGATGGACAAAAATCATTGCCGAAAGAACATTTGACTGGTATATCAGACACTTTGGAGTAATATATGTAAAAGACACGAGTGGCGCTACGATCTACACTTCGGTAAAAACTGAAGAAGAATACGACGCGATTTTGAACATAAATGCAAACGAAATGTTCTATTACATTTCCACCCCAGTGATAAAAAACTTCAGTTACAGCGAGACATTTAGCACTTTTGCAAATGACATCAAAATTTTTGGAACGCCTGCAACGGGTCAAAAGGGATTCGACGGCTATTCTTTCGATACGCTAGCGGATTTCAAAGCGCAGACGACCATTTCCATAAACGGGCTGACAATACTTCTTTCAAACACCACATTGCAACCTGTCGACCCAGATGACGAAATAGAAGGCACTTTCACAGAAATAACATACACATACGACGGCATCAATCTTTCACTGCCAGACGGCAGGGAAATATCCTCGTTATCCATTCTCATCAAATTTTATATGACAGACACCGTAAAATGGTTCTATGTTGATAGTGTCACCTTAAATTATTTATGTGAAAACGTGTCCTCGTCAGTCTCTCCATCATTTGGCGATTTTATCAACCTAACAGCCACGTCTTTATCTCCAACGCCAGCCACGAATTACACGCTAAACGTCTTCACAAAACGCGTAATTTACCGAGCCTATGAGAATGGTTATTGGAGTTTTGACAAAAACTTTTTATCAAAAAATTTTAACGTTCTCGCCCGCTTCCCAAATAACGAAGAACTAGCCGACATTTATGTGTGGAGCAGTTTTATCACTCCGTTCATTGACGGCAATGAAACAATAACGCAAATAGACTCCGCCGAGGATCTGTCGGCATTTGCATACAGCGTCAACGTGCTCGGTCACGATTACAACGGTGTGGAAGTAACACTTCTAAAAGATATAGATTTAAGCGGTAAATATTGGGTGCCAATCGGCACGGACGCCACGCCATTCAGGGGCACCTTCAAAGGTTTAAACGTAAGCAATCCCCCTTCAATTAAATACGCGTCAGTCAACGAAAAATCGCTATACTCGTCGGAGAATTTGTTCCCAACAAACCTTCCAGAATACGCAGGGCTTTTCGGAAAAATTGAGAGTGCAACGCTACAAAACTTTGTCGTCATAGGCGGGGAATTCTTTGGAAAATATTCTGGCGGAATAGCAGGCGTCGCCATTGACAGCAAATTTACAAATGTCGAAAACCGAAACGGCGTGAATGGCACCAATGTCGCAGGTGGCATCGTGGGCGTTAATTATTCAATATTTGGCGGTGAAGAGTCGCAATTTATAAATTGCCGAAACTACGGAGAAATTAAACTAATTTCGGGAGGAACAGTCGATGAATTTGTCTTTTCTGGCATTGTTGGCAAAATGAATATTTTGACAGAGGAAGAAATTACGGCGGGCGTGGCTCTCAAAATTACGACCTTTGAAAACAATCAAAACTTCGGCAATATTTTAGTAACAAACAGAGACACGAACTACACTTCAAACAATCAAAAACTCGTTTCAATTTATGTTGGTGGGCTTATTGCACAGTCAAGTTTCACGTCGTTTATTGGTGAAAACCGCAATTTTGGCACGATAAATATCACCACAAATGCGCATAAACTTGCAGTCGCTGGCGGAGTTGGTTTTTTGGAGAGCGACACAAGTACCGAGGTCTTAGTCGCAAACATCAAAAATGATAGTGCTATTATCGTTTCCTACGAAAATTCCTGCAGAGACGCGAGTTTTACAGACGCCTATTGCTACGTAGCGGGCGCCGTTGGATACACCTCAAAAGCGCTCACCCTATCCTATGGCGCTGGTAGAATAGACTTTAATTGCCGTCGTTCCACTCTCTCGCAAATAGCCATTTCGGGCGTAGTTGCGGTGGCGACTGGCGACATTTCCGAGTGTTATAACGTCAGCAATATTAAACTCGCCTCATCCGACAGTTTCACGACCATAAGCCTTGGTGGGGTAGCGGGCATAATGTCACTTGGCGCCAACACCTTTGTCTCAAACTGTTATAACGCAGGCACCATAACCGCGGACAACACCAGCAATTTGTTCCTTGGTGGCATCATTGGTCGCGCCACAAGCCCCTCTGAAATTAACCTCCTAAACATTTCAAACTGTTTGAATATTGGCAAAGTTAGTGTGCAAATGATAAACGAGATAAAGAACGCACTTGGCGCAATAATAGGTTGCGACAACTTTGTTTATAAGGGACTTCTAAACGAGAGCGACGACACTCAAAGCGTATATATGCGAAATTACTACCTGCGTGGCTCTGCATACAGCGCAAACACCATTTATCTTGCGACCACGACTTATGAAATCACCACAAACTCCTATAAACCAGCGGAAGATATAGTCACTTTTGCCGACTCACAAATTTCACAAGACTTAAAAGATACCACCGCCAGTTTTACCGACTGGGATTTCACAAACACTTGGACGCAAGCCTACGATACATGGTATCCAACATTAATAAACAACGACGCTCAGACTTTGTGGATTGACAAATCGTCGGAGATTTTAAGTGCTAGCAATATCTATATGATCGAAAGTGCCGAGCAACTCGCCTATGTTGCAAAGCAAATAAATTCCGGTGCTATAACCACCAAAAATGTCACTTTCAAACTCAAAAAACAAATCGATCTTAGTGGTAAATATTGGACGCCAATCGGCACCAAAGAACAGCCGTTTAGCGGAACATTTGACGGTGACGGCTTCGTAATCAAAAATCTTACTCTTAACGGCACAGTTTTGCAAGACGACACTTATGGCGGACTGTTTGGCTATGTCTTAGGCGCCACAATAACGAATTTTGGACTCGAAGGCATAATCATTTGCAACGTGGACTACGCTGGTGCAGTGGCATACAGTGTAGAAAACAGCAAAATCAGCAAAGTTTTCACCGAAAAGGGCAATAGTACAGAATCGCGAATTGAAGGAAAACGTGGCGCCGGCGGACTTGTCTATAAACTCTATGGCACGCAGGACAAAGCGAACTCTGTCACCACCTTAAGTTTTGCCTATAACAATACAAACGTTCAAGGTGTTCGAGGTGTTTTGGCGCCAACCACTCAAATTGTGGGCGGAATTGTCGCAAGCATTTCAAACTCCACCATAGCCAACTGCTACAACGGCGAAAACGCAGTTGTTATAAGGAACGAAGCGGTCAGTGGTGTCGATGACGGCATCTTGGTAATTGGAGAGGCGGATACAAATACATTACTCACAAACGTGTTCAATTTGTCCCCTACTGTTGAAGATTCTGCAAACTCCTACAGTTGTCTTCCACGACTATTCAAACTCAATATTTCTGGCGACGTTGCAACAATAAGTGCCGATGGGTCCAAAGAACCACTCTACGAAAACTTGCAAGCAGGAAACTATGAATTAAGCGACGTGTGGACGAAAGAATATAGCCTGCACGAAGAGGCGTTCCAAATCTATCCATCACTTCGCGGACTGGGTCAAAACTGGAAGAACACCGAAAGCGACGCCTTGCTTAGTTACGCGTCCACCGCAAGAACAGAAATACTTGAAGATTTAAAGCAAATGAATGCAAATACACTCGTCAGTTTTGCGGGCGACAACACCACCACCGCCATACGAACTATATACTTAATATCCACGCCGGAAGAACTAGCATGGCTGGCGACGAACGTCAATAACGGTTTATTCTCTACTTTAAACTGCGAATTTATGCTGACAAGGGATATTGACCTTGGTGGAAAATATTGGACGCCAATCGGAAATTCTTCGCTAAACTCCTTCCGCGGGATTTTCAATTTCAATGGTCACGTCATCACGGGTCTTAGAATAGACACAACCAGTGTTTTATACGCAGGGCTGTTTGGCTACACTCAAAACGCGCAAATAATAAACGGCTATATTCATGGCGCGTTCATAAAAGTTCAAAACGAAAACTCAAAAGCCTATGTCGGCACACTCATTGCCTTTGCCGAGAACACAATAATAAAGAATGTCAGCGTCTCCACAAACATTGTCGCGATTTCTAAAGCCGGCACCTATGTTGGTGGCGTCGTTGGTCTCTACACAGGCACAGCAGGCTATCAAATCAAAAACGTCCATGTATACAGGACGGGGCTCGTCGTCGACCTCGGCAGTTATTCCACAATGGTCGCGGAGGAAATTAACGGCTCTTTGGGCGCAATAAAAGCCGACACAATAGACATTCTAGCGGTTTGCACCAGTGGCAATGTCTACGTGGGTGGCGTGGTGGGATACTGCTCTGGCTATCAAACTTCAAGTACTATCGTTTCAACGCCAGACGGCAGTGACATTGTGGAATATGCCGACAACGTCGTAAATATTGCTGGGGTCTCCACGTCAAATTCCTCCAACGTCTATGGTGGTGGAATCGTGGGTTATGGCATAATGTTCACCATAAACGCCTCGCAAAACGCCGGGAATGTAAAAACCTATTCCTCAAAATATGACAGTGTCGGTGGCATCGTCGGCTACGCGTATGACAGCATAATCAGAAATTGCTACTTCAGCGACGGAACTATTGAATCGCGTCAAAGCACTGGCAGGAGCACAACGAGTCAAAACATTTGGTCGTATGTCGGCGGTATTGTCGGTTGGATTTATGGCTCAAGTTTGCAAAATAACGTTTCTATTGGCAACACTCGCGCTAATACCCAAAACCTTGATATGAGCGCTGGCGCCATCATTGGTCGCGCCGAATATAAAGTCTTTAATTTGGACGGAGTAGACCTAGAAAACCTCTACGGCTCCTCCGCCACGGGCTTCACTACCAGCATCGGTCACTTCGACAGCACTTGCGTAATCGAAGACGACCTCGAGACGATATTCCTAACCGATATGTCTTTACTCGAAGATGATGAAAATGAGATCTTTATTCCAAAATATTGGAACAATCAAGATAAAACGCTAAAAGAAAAGAGAATGTTCCTTATGAGTTGTGGAGAAATCGCCTTAAAAGCGTTCAAACCAATTGACAACCCACTCGTAAACTCTCAAAACCCAGGGCTGTTTATCTCTAGTTTTGACGAAAACACCGTCTACTACGCTAGTGACGTCCCATACAGAGAGGGCGACAAAATGGGCATCGCACTCGTCAAACTAATTGGCGACAAACTATCCTATGACTATTATGAAGTCGACCTTATTGCATCCGCAGAGACAGATGGTTATGACCTCTCAGAGTTTATAAATGTCTCATCTGGTGTTGATGTGATTACGTGTTTTATCACGATTATTAGAGCACCAAACTAAATATCAACGATATTAGAAAAAATTATTATAAAAACTGCTTAAAAATAGTAATAATTTATTAAAAAAACGCCGAAAAAACTATTGACTAATATGTTTGGTTGTGTTAAACTCAAAACCATCATAGACTGCTAGATTGTGCGGATTTGTTTTTTTTGGGTGGAAGGGAATTGATAAAATTGAAAATTTATGTTTTATAATTTGATTTAAAAATGCTAATAAAATTGAGTTATTTA
>CAYJEF010000004.1:16835-21889 GCA_964369125.1 uncultured Christensenella sp. | reverse complement strand
CTCTAAAAAGTATTCAATTTTGGAATAAACACCTCGAAAAAAATTAAAAAATTTTGCCTCAAAAATATAAAGATTTTGACAAGAAAACAGCAAAAAATTGACCAGTTTTTTGTTGTTTTTTCTTGTTCTTTTTTATTGACTTTATTCGCCACCGTAATATATAATTATAATAAATAATTGCTAGAATAGTATTTTGAGCCAAAAATCGACATAATAAAAAGGAACGGTGCTAATATGAAAAAGTTGTTTCTCTTTCTATCAGTCATGATGATTGCTTTGGCAGGAGTTTTTGTGGCGTGTAATGACGACCCTTATCGTGACCTGAGAGTCGTGGTAAATTCCGTTACCTATGCGTCTTCAAACAGGGCAGTCACATACGACAGCGTCTCGAAAACTTATGTCTTAGAGATAGACGACGAATTTGTTATAAACGCAAATGCGGTGTGTTCTAAGGCGATAAATCCAGCGGTCGATTTTGTATATACCGGCGGGCAATTTGGGGGTGAAAAGAATAAATCTGGTCAAAGCATTGGCTTGACGGCTATGAGCGCCAGTGCTGGGAACAGATATGCCGTGACGATAAGGTCCAAAGAACGCAGTGACATTGGCTCCGTGACAATATATTTTAGAGTGAAGAATCCTGTGAACAGGATTTCTATGGAAGGTATGCTCGCAGTTGTTGCGGACAAGCCTTTGGAACTAAGCAATTTTCTTAGAACTTCTGCAAAGAGCGCCGGCAACGTAGACGACACAGGTGTTATATATTCTCTTTCTTCGTTTCGTGCCGACGCGGGCAGCGAGAAAAACCTCGCGACAGATGATGGCGTGAGTTTTTATTTTGAGGACGACATAGACAAGACATATTTGTTTGCTATAAACGGCAGTAGTCTTTCGGTTTTGAACGAGTCGCTAAATGGCACAGTGACAATGGTTGTAACAAGCGAAAGATATGACGCTAGTAGTCCAAACAGCAATTTGCAAACTAGTGTGTCTATTGAAGTTATGAGACCTATTACTATCGAGGATTTATCGTTTAACAGCGTGCAATACAATTTTGCAACAAATGAAGACGGCGACAACGTTAGTCTGTCGGGAATACTCCTTGCCAACACAGATGCAGGATATTCATATTTGGACGACGATAGCTTTAGATATGACACGGAAAAATTGACCGTTAACGTGAATTCCACCGAAACTCTAACGATGAAGTTGGTCTCTGACACAAAAGAAATTTCGGTTGATTCCGCCACTGGCATGTTTATATTAAGAGTCAGTGATTTTTCCTCTCCTTATGGCACATATGACTTCGACATCTTTATCACTGTGGGTGATTACAACAATCAAGGTGTAGTATACAAATTTAGTGAACTATATTCGGAATATAGAAATTCACTGCCTTTAACTGAGAGAAATTTACTCCCAAGCCAAAACAAACTTAGCCTGACCGTCTCACCGGTGGCAAACGATGTTACTGTGAAAAAATTTTCAGAGGTGACAACGCTTACAAACAGCGACGTTGTGACGATTTATGACAAATACCACACAATTGGCGCTATTGATTTTGGACAAAAATTCGAAGTGAATTTGACGCCTCAATCGGGCGTTTTGAATAAGGACAAAAAGGTTCGCGTTTACATAATTGAGACAGGCGGTAGTGGCGCTGACGACGTGGAAGACTATTTTACGGTTAGAGTGGGCGAGAGTGGTTTGCAAAAAGAATTGGAAATGAGACCTTTTACAGGTAGCATAAATAATGTGGATTATGCGGGCGTGTCGATGCGAAGTTTTGAACTTGATTTGTCAAACACATATGAAAAAATATTCTTTATAAGCGCTGTGACGGACGGACTTACTGCAAGCGAAGATAAAGAGTTTTTGATTATAGTTGAAAACATAATAGAGTCGAAAGTTGTGGCATATGACGGCAGTGACGTGACGGACTCTACACTTAACAACATTAGCAAATACTTCGGCGCAGAGACCAGCAAGGGCGTGTCGAATATTTCTGTCAAGACAAAAATTGGCGTCGCTTATTTACCTATGGACACCGAAAGCGCAAAGAGCAATGCAGATGCTTATAAGACATTAGTTTTGCAATATAACCCAAATAACGAAAGAAGAAGTGCAGGAGACGGCACTTTGCTTTCGTATGCTTTCGACGGTGAAATGGACGAAATTACTGTGAGTGCGAACAATGATTTACTTGTTTTGCCTGTTGCGAGCACCGAAGTATTTGCAGACGATCCATTGCAAGCGGGGTATAACAGAAAATATATCAGCGTGGTGGGTGGCAATAAAACTGGAATCGCTACAATAACTTTTATGGCAAAAAATGGTTATTTTGTTACGGTGAAAGTGAATGTGATACAAGAGTTTGAAGCAAACAACAACATAAAAGTTTCTGGTGTGTATGACGATATTCGAAGTGTCATAACACAGGGTATGAATTATGACAACTGGCAGATTGAGAACGATGCAGACGTTAGCATTAAAAACGGCAAAGTCTTTAAACTGGGCTTTATTGGCGTGACCAGCGGTTTAATTGGCGACCCAGTTTTTGAATCTATTGACACAAGCATCGCGACGATGAGTAAGATTATTGAGGAAGAAAATAACGCTATAAAACAATATTTTAGGGTTACTGCGAGAAGTGCCGGTCTTACTATAATTAGAATTACAGTCGACTATTATCGTTTTGTTGGGATTGAAGATTATTATCAATGGATCCCACTGCCAAAGGTTTTTGAATTTAATCTCAAAGTTTACGAGCCAACTAAAAACGTTAGTTTGAGTGCGTATGCGTTGCCTGCATATGACTATAATTCTTTGGGTGAAGCATTCAAAGACGACGCGAAGGTAACACTGACTGTGTCTGTGGACAGCAATTCCACCATTGGACAAGCAACAAACAAAGAGGCGTTTATTTCTTATAACGAACTAGAAGTGGTGTCTTACTTTAAGAATGAGCCAGAATTTAACGGAACAAACTTTATTGCCTACGCACAGTTGCACACTGGGGAGCAGAGCAAGATTATTGTTCTGAAATTTACAATAAACGAGTTTGGAATTACTCACGAACTAAGTTGCAGAGTGACAATCACTCGTCCTGTTCAGGTGCAGGGAATTTCGGTCTCGGGCACAGACGAGGCAAACGACCCTGTGGTTTTGAACAGATACGCCGGCGGTGAGGCAAACGCGACGGGAGCGTACATCACGACGGTTAACCCTGGCGAAATATTGACTTTTAGGGCAGGAATAACGCCAACCGACGCTGATTATAAATCTTTGCGCGCCGTGCTTGTTAAAGCAGAAAGTAACCTAAAAATGAATGTTTTAGCGACATTTGACCTAAACAAAGCGGGTCTTATAAATAGCCAAAATATTGCGAAATCCAGCATATCATATGAACCGGGACAACCTATAAAATTGTCTATTTCTAGTTCTTTTACCAGCGGTGGATATTTCTATTTGGTGATTTATTCGCTGGACAGCACATTCATTGACAATGTTTGGGACTCAGAAAATTTAGAATATGTCTCGTTTACAAATTACAAAGTTTTTGCAAGGATTTTAGTTGAAGTGGCGGACGGTTCGGCACAACACAACTATGTGATATATAACGAAAACGACTTGAAAAATATTCAGCCAACTGGGAATTACGTGCTTGGCGCCAATGTTGTTATTAGCAGTGTTAGTGGCTGGGAGCCAATCCCAAGTTTTGGCGGGGTGCTGAACGCATACAACGAAAGCACTGGCAAAATTTATAAAATTTCGGGGCTAAGACTATTTGGTTCGAGTCCTCAAAATAATGTTGGACTTTTTGGCGAGATAACTGCAAATGGCGCGGTTTTAAATCTCAAACTGGAAGTGTCAAACATTCAACTCGTCAATTCCTCCATATCAAATACAAGTGCGCCAACTGCTGTGAATGTTGGCGTGATTGCGGGTGTGAATAGAGGTGTTATTGCCAACTGCGCCGTGAGTTTTGATAACTACAGCGTGAACATCACCTCGCACAATGTAAATATTGGCGGTATGGTGGGCGAGAACACGGGCAAAATATTCAATTTTACGGACAGTTTATCTGCGAATGCTAGCGATTTGATTTCTAGATATTCTCTTGGACAAATTAACATAAACTTGAACGAAAGTTACAAAAATTTACTGGGCTCAACTCCTGTTTCTGGCAGTATTAAGGTGTCAGACTCTGCGAGCCTAAAGGTTAATGTCGGCGGTATGGTTGGGCAAAACTCCGGCGTGATAAGCGGACGATATGGACTCTTAAACTATGTGGACGAGACGCAAACTCTAATCTATGTAAATGAGACGGAAAGCCTAAACAGATTCACGAGTTTCCAAAACGAAATGTTCGACGTGGACATCAGCATTAACAGTGGTGCGCCAAATATGGTGGGCACTATTATAAACAGCGCTTCATGTTTTGGCGGGGCGGTGGGTTTTAACGCGGGCGGAAGCGTTTACAACCTGTCTGCGACGGGCAAAATTGGGCTCCTCTCTGCGCCAAATTTGACGGGGGTTATGAGTAATGTTGGCGGTCTTATTGGACAAATGAACGGCGGAGTATTAAGTAACGCGTTAGCAAGTGCGATTGTTCGTGGCAAAACTAACGTCGGCGGAGCAGTGGGATATGCTAATAACGCGAGTTTATTTAGCACTGTACGCGTCGAAAACTATGGGGACGGCGCAAACACATTGCTCGTTTCGGGCGAAAATAACGTTGGCGGTGTTGTGGGGAGCAGTGTAAATACCTTCCTAAAACTTGTGTATAGTTATTCTTATGTAAATGTCTTTAGTGATAATTACAGAGCCTATGGAGACGTGTATTCTTATGGTGCTGCATCTCCAAACGTGGGAGGAATTGCAGGCTCTGCCTCTACAAACAATGTTTTTGGATATGGTGAGGCAATTTTCTCGAACTTTAACGTCGCAGTGTCAACTGAGTCAAATGGCGGTAATGTCGCGGGGATTTTCGGCAGGGGTAATCATACTGGCGCGGGACAGATAAAAGATTTTGGTTATGCTGGCGTGGTGAG
>CAYJEF010000004.1:5599-16735 GCA_964369125.1 uncultured Christensenella sp. | reverse complement strand
TATTTTGGCTCTGAGGGCACAGCAACTAGTGAAATTTATGACCTTACCGACCAATATGTGACAATTAAATATAAAACAACGGAAGACAATGTAACATATACCACACACGCGGACACGAAGTATGGCTTTGTCTATCCTGTTGGCACGGAATATAAGAAATTTTTGAAAGTTATTCCAAACGATATTAACCTAACTATAAACGGCGCAGTTGCCACTTTGTCTAGTGACGGCTATGAACTGGATTTTGAAACAGGCGCGACGAAGAATTATTATTTTAGTTATATAAATGATAATAGACATTATATGGTTATAAACTATAGAGACGAGAATATGCCCGAGTTTGAACTTGGCACTATGTTTAGCATTTCCAACTCCTCAAAAGTCACGAAGTTTGGTCTCGTTGTGACCAGTAGCGACGCGAGTGTTATTACTATAACGGGCGACGGCAGACTGATTGTAAAGAAGACAGGCAGTACAACTTTAACGATTGCTGTTCGCGAAGATAGGACAAAATTTGTGGAGGTGACCATTGTTGTCATCGACAATTTTGATGTCTTGCAGTTTTCCACGGATATTACTTATGCAGAGTCACTCTTTGACTATGATTCGGAAACTAACGCGCTTAACGTGGCGCAAAACCTTGACTTTAATGTGTTGTTTAATTTGAAGAAGAAAATTTACGCCAGTGGCGGAGTCGCCGTGTCGGGAGAAGATTACACACTTGGCAATATAACTAACTGGAACCTATATTCAGTAAGCTACAAAGTATTCTACTTTAACGGCAGTATTTATGAGGACAAAACAGGCAGTAGTTTCTATACAGTTGATGGACAAGCCTTAAACTTTAATGAGAAAGGCACTTACAAGATTCATGTGTTTGTTAGCATTACTGCTGGTGGCACGACATATAAGTTTAAAAACAATGCTTGGGTGTTCTATATAAATGTGGTTGAAGAGGCACAAAGTATAAGTTTTGATGGGAATATCAGTGAAATTAAATTGAAAAGCACAGATGAGTGGAACTCAAGATTGCTACTAAAAAGTCTAAGCGCTCTTGGCATTGAGTTTAAAGTGTATGACGCAAATAATAATTTAAGAGACGATATCTTTAACATCACCGTCACTTCGCCAGAAAACGCGACGCCTGTGGACGATGGATTCTCTTATAATGTGAAAATCTCACTTAAAGACGGCAGTAAATATTTTGATGAGAGGACAGTGTTTTATATTGATGCAACAGATGTTCAACACTCTGTGCAATTAGTAACTCCTCTTATGGTGGTTGTGGGACCTCAAAGTGTGGACGACATAAACACTTTGCACTATGCCTACACAGAAAAAACTTCACAACTTTCGTATGTGAACACCGAGACATACACCGACCTAAACTATTCCTATTCATACACACGCGAGAGTTCCAGCTTCATCGTGTCAGGTGGAGAGGGGCTTTTCGTCATCGAACTCTATCCATACTATGCCAACGTTTTGTCCGTGGAAATAGAATCCGACCTTGGCGACGTGGGCGAAGCAGTGAAATTTGTGCAAATGGTGCAAATTGACACCAACACCAGCCGAAAATATTACATAAATGGACCAGCGACCACTGCGACAACTGGCGGTGGCATCAGCCTGAACCTCGTGTCTTATGTTCCACAAAACGTGGCAACTTTGACAGTGGACAGTGTGACGGGTGCTTCGAGCCTAAATATTATCAGCGCTGACGGGACGCTGACCTATGGGTTTGGCGACGAGAATGACAACCGAGATACTGGCAGACTTTACATAAAAACAATTGCACCAAGCAGTCTTAGCAGTGAATCGAAATTCTCAGTTAATGTGAAAGTAAATTATAAATCTATGGACAGCGACGGTAACATCGCAACATATACCAAAAGAACCTCTATGGAACTGGAAGTGGAAAGAGTGGAGGGACTGTCACTAGAAGTGAAACATGGGACGCAAGACAGAGAAGTTATCGCGTTCACGGGGCAAGACATTGCTGTTAGAGAAGACTATCTAACCCTAAGACCAATTTACGACTTGGGGCAATTTGACGCTGTGAAAATTATAACAACAATAACCACCGCCGGCACAACCGAAGAAAAGGACGCCAGCGAATATGTGAATGTGGACGAGAATGCGAACGGAACATTCACTTTGCGCCTTGATCAAAAAGCCAACGTGGGCGACATTATTAACATTAAACTTATTGCCGATACCGAGAGGGACGGTCAAAAAATTGAGAAGAGTTATATTGTTCGTATCACTGTTGTGGACGCAGTTTTGAGCAGTGTGTCCATTAGAAATACCGACGTAAATAATAACGTGAAAATCACAATAGGCACCACGTCCACTTTGAAAGTAGAAATAGACGGCTATGGACTTGAGAGCGCGCTTCAAAGGGTGGCGGATTCTATAACAAGAGATATGAACGAATCGGGCGTTATTCGCTATTGGTATGCCGATGTGAATGGGCTAAAACCACTCACAAGCGCGGATATTCAAGACTTACTGCCATTCAACCTTATGTATAAAGAACTTGAAAGTGGCGGGACGACTGCTGTTGAACATACCGTGGACGCAAGGTGCCTTGGAGTGCCTGCATCGCAAACCGATTTAACATTTAGTACGCAAAAGCAACTGGTTATTTTGGTGGCGGGAGTGGACACAAAATATGTGAATATGAAACTTTCATTCTCTTATGTTTATAAGAAGAATGGTGCTATTTTGTTTGTGCCAAACGATGCGACAGAGACAATATATAAAATTGAGCAAGATTTTTCAATTTATGTCACGCAAGGAGAACAAGCGGAGAACCTTATCGTCGTTGACGACGAAAATGATTTTAGAAGTATGCAAAAGAACGGTCGTTATATTCTTATGAACGACCTGGAGTTTGACAACTATACGCCAACGAATGCGGAATTTGCCTCTTTTGACGGCAATAACAAAGTTATTAAAATTAACAGCTTTAATGCGCCTGTTATCAACACTTCATCGTCTTCTCAAACTTCATCTTCCATAAATCTTGGCTTGTTTAACACGGTTGCAAATGGCACAATTGTTAAAAACGTCATCGTTGGACTGCCAAACAATAAGAAAGAGACTAGCACGCGACTTTACGAAAGTTCGCTAAATTTGTCGGGCTATAACACCGTCAATTTTGGCGGAATTGCAGCTGTGAATAATGGCATAATAACAAACTGCGACGTAATCGCAGTGCACCCTTCAAACGAGGCAAAAGACATCTACAATTCTGCTGTCAGCAGTTACAACACAAACCCTACCGCGTATGGTTATGCGTTTGCCTATTCGCTATATCTTAAAACTGACGCCACCGCTACGGTGAATGTCGGCGGAATGGTTGGCATAAACAATTCTAGTGGAATAATCACAAACTCGCGTGTTGGGCGTGACGAAGTGGCAATCCTTAATGTGAAAGACGACAGTGAAGTTATCGCGAGCGAAGAACTTTATTCTCTTTCGGCGTCAAGATTCATTATGAGCGTCTATGGTGCGGGTAAAGTGGGCGGTTTTGTTGGCACAAACAATGGTTCTATTTCGTCCAGTTTTGCAAAGAATATACAAATAGAAGTGTTCGCAAACGAGGGTGGAGCGTCTAATATAATGACCTCAGGCTTTGCGGTCGTTAATAACGGCTATATATATGGTTCTTATTCTGCCGGCTGGGAGGAGGTCAACACACACAGCAGTTCTTCGGACAATCGAAAACTGGGCGGTGGTATATTCTCTAATGGTTTCGTGGCGGGCTTTGTGTATGAAAATGCAAATTATATTGAGGACTGCTATTCAAACATCAATCTAAGTGGCTCATATTTATTCGCTGCGCCTACTGCAAGGATAATCGACGACGCAAGGGGTAATCTCGCTTCGGCAGTAAGTCCATATGCCAGCGGCTTCGTGTATAAAAT
This sequence comes from uncultured Christensenella sp., assembly GCA_964369125.1. Lineage (GTDB taxonomy): Bacteria > Bacillota > Clostridia > Christensenellales > UBA1242 > UBA7862. The sequence goes on along the minus strand of CAYJEF010000004.1, from coordinate 12,803 downwards.
GGGCGACAATGCCTATATTTTCACTTCATATTCACTTAGTAAAATCCCAGAAGCAAGCAACTCTCACACCTATTTTGAGGGCAATATCACAGGGATAGAAACCTATAAAGGAACGATTGAAGATTGCTACTATTTGCGTGAAACAGGCGAAGGTGGCATTGACCCAGAGGACGGCAGGGCATGGAAACTTTCCGACAACCCTGTGGTGGACACCAGCGGGACAAAATCTGCGGGTCTAAATGAATTTGTAAATAAAGAAAGTTTCAACAACTTTTGTTTTGACAATTCACAAGAAAATTTCGACAAAGTAATAAACAACAGCACCGGCGGAGTGTGGACAATCTATTCCAGCGGTCTTGGTGGCTATCCAGAACTAATAAGCGCCAACAAAATTACCATTTCTTGCCGTGTGGCAAACGTACTTTCGTCTGAAGAAGACCAAACTGTGAATATTATAAGTTTCTCCTATGTCGAAAATTATGGCATTGGCACGAACAACAATCCATATCTCGTGTCCAATTTTGCTGAATTTAACAACATTTTTAAAGACATTTCCTCGAGCGGACTGCTTGGGGACACTGTGTCGTCTAAGTTTACGGGCTCTATTCGCCTAATAAACAATGTTCAATTCCCTACCGCCTCCAGCAAACAACCTGTATATTCAAGCACTGTGGAATATACGTCGCTGGTTAGTAGCATTTCTATTTTTGACGGCAACTATTTGGCAATGTATGGCATCAACCTTACCGACTCAAATGAGGGCAGTAAATCGTTTGGTTTGTTCCGAGATATATATAACGCAGGCGTCAAAAACTTGACGCTTGGCATAACCTCCGTTACGGCAGGCAATGGCTGGGCGGTTGGAGGTTTGGCTGGCGTTATTGTGGACAGCAACATTTCGAACATCAAGATTGTAGCGACTAACGAGACTTCACAAATTCGTGGCAAGAACTATGTTGGCGGTCTTGCGGGAACAATTTTGTCGAGTAACAACGACAATTTATATGCTGTGTCGAGAATAAAATCCAATATTTCAGTGTCGGGTGGTCAAAATTCAAGTAGTGCCATAACGTCTAGTTTTGAGATTTGGAACGACATTAAACCAATCGTTTTGACGACGCTCTCGGGCAATCTTAATCTTCAGGAACTCAACATATATATGAATTACGCCGGTGGCATTGCGGGCGTAATAGATTTAAGGCAATTTAGCGAATTGGGCGAGAACGCCGCCAACACCGAACAAAATGCAACTAATATTACAGTCGGCGAAATGGTGCGCAGTTCGTCTATTTCTTCGCTTTCGTTTAATAACGGTGCGGTAAAAGTCTTGTCCGACTACACTGGCGGACTCTTTGGCTTTGTCGGCGCACAAACATTCCTTGCAAACTCCAGTTTTGTTGCGTCCACACAGAGCGAACTCGTGGGCTATAAGATTGTAGGCGGAATTACTGCCGTAAACTTTGGCGCACTTAGCAAAACCGCTGTTACATACAACGACGAGGATTTATTGACATTAAACACGAGCGCAGTAAACTTCGTTAAAGGCACGAGCAATTATGTTAATAACCTAAACCGCACAATGTTCAGTGGCGGAACGCCAGAATATGTGGGCGGGCTTGTCGGCATCAATGCAGGTGGCACCACCACGGGCTCGGGCAGAATTCTTGACAGTTACAACCGTCTTGACGTTAGAAACACCTCTGCCAAAAATTTGGGTGGAATAGCAGGCGCGTCGTACATCGGCGAAATCAAAAACGTTTATACCACCGCCAGTTTGCTTGCAAACTTTAGTAGTACAAGCCCTATTTATGTAGGCACGATAGTTGGTAGAGTTTTCGAGGAAAGTAATGGACAATATTTCCAAGAGATTGATCTAGAGCAAGCGGAAAGTTCCGGGCAAACCTCTAAACTTACATTGTCCTATGTCGTGGCACTAAACCTTTGGTATCAAGAGGACTACAACGCTATATTCAATTTCGTGAACAATAGTATAGACAATGTGATCGGCGGACTGTATGGCAAGTATTCAAACGCAAAACAGGGCGGAGAACTTGGCATTATAAACATTGGCGAGGGCGTGTATGTACAACAACTTATCCTTGACACGTTTAACAATAATTATATAAAGACTCACCCAATTACGTCTGACATTTTTGATAAAACTCTCCTCACCACTACAAGCGGTGGTGTGGATAATTATCATAACATTCCGCTTTGGGGGCTTGATAGTACATTAAAATATTACGACGAATTCCTCAGTAGCACTTTGTGCACAAACAGCGGTCACAACCTGATGTTCCCAAATAAAGTGTATGATTTATTTACGCAAATGTCTGTGGAAAATCCATTTGCAGAAGACCCAGCAGACCGTCGCATAAGTTACCTTTCGTCTCTTCGTAGCACATATTTCTCACCAGACAACTGGCTGGATAGCACGTGGGACAAGTCGGAAGAAAACATACTGCCACTGTTAAAATATGGCTATGAATCTTCGCTTATTAGGATTTACACTGCAAAACAATTCTTGACAGAACTATCTTCACCAGACACATTGTCAAAGAGATATATCGTTATGAATGATATTGACTTTGCGGGAGTCACGGTGCCTATGCTCACCGAACCTTTCCGTGGGACATTGTCGGGCAACGCAATGACTTTTGAGGAAAATGGCAAGGAATATTCAAGATATCCAATCTTGTTTAATCTCAATTTAACGGGCAGTAACCTTAGGTCGGATTTTGCACTCCTTCAATCCAGCGTGGACGCGACAATATCCAACCTCAACTTCGTGATTTCCAGTTATCTTGCGCAGTTTGCCGACGACGTGACGAGCGAAACAAAGGCGGCAATTCTCGTCGCCAACGCTGTCAACACTACAATTACTGATATAAACATATACTCGTCGCTAAACGACATTGTGAACGAAGAGATTTCATTTATGCCAGAAGAACTAAGTGGCAAGGAGCACAACGTTACTCGCGGGGTAAAGATGGACGATTGGAACAATGTCGAGGATTACAGCACTCCATTCCTGCAAACTGTGACGCTCGACCCAACCACCACCGTTCCTACAAACATCTCGGCAAGAGTGCTTCACAATAAATATTTCTTCACCTATGATAGTCAGTCGACTGCGGACGGTGTGAATACATATACATACGCGCTTGCATATGCAGTGGACACGCTTTTGACAGCCGGCACTAATATCACAAATGCAAACGAAATTACACTTGTCGACGGTGAATATGACGAAATTACAAACACCCAAAATGTCACTGGTCTTACGACAAACGCTTCGTGCGTGGGTCAATTTGTTTCCGCCAGCGTGACGTCGGTTCTTAATATTGCAAATTGCACAACATCTCTTAATATGACGATTATATATAACAAAACAAGCGCATTCTCTATTAAATATGTCGGAGCGCTTGTGGGCAACTGCATTGGCAATCTAAACAAAATGTTCACGTCATCGAGCATTTTTGTAACAACAGCAGATTATGTACAAACTTCAAGCACCAACGACTTTGATATCTTCTATCTCGGCGGAGCGGTGGGCAGAATGCAGGGCACAATGAAGTCTATTTTTGTGGAAAACGTGACGATTTCCCTTGGAACTGTCTCTCGAAAACTGACGACGACTAACACTGGTTCTGGCGGTATGTTTATCGGCGGACTGGCGGGCGCTGCGGGCGAATTTATCACCGTGGAAAGCGGGTCAAGAATGTCGGGAAGTATAAGTGAAGTGAAGATTGAAGATATTGCAATCACCGCATATTTGAAGGGCAAGACGTCTATTGGTGGTGCAGTTGGGCAAAACAGATATAAGATTGTTAACCTTACAATCAAACAACACTTATCAGAGGTCGAAACGAGACTTCTTAGTGTCAATCACGCTGGCGCAGAAGCCCTTGTTACCATCGGCGGTGTGTTAGGCGACAATCTTGCAAACGAATTAAGCAATGTCTACACTAATATGAACATTCGCGTGGTAGCAGAATATTGTGACACAATTTATGTTGGTGGCATCGTGGCACTCCTTGGCAAGAGTTGCTCGTTTGTGAACGTCATAAACGATGCAAACTACGTCTCTTACAGTAGAGTTAAAGACGCAAAAGGTCTGTATAGAACCACAACGCTCGCCATTGGCGGTATCACCGGCGGGGTGCAGAGCAACAACGCGTCGATTATCACTCTAAACAAAGTCGTCACAACTATGAATGTTGTGAGCGATCAAGAAAAAGCCATGTATGTTGGCGGTGCTGTGGGCAGAGCGGAGACAATCTCGCTTGCAAACGTTATTGTTATAGGCGACGTTACGCTGAACCGTGGCAATGGCGCACGCGAAGAGAGTTATTTCTATGCCGACATTGATAATGACGATGACTACTTCTATTATATCGGTGGATTGGTGGGCAATTTCTCCAAGTATGTTTGCGGAGAGATTGACGGCTCGGTGCTGGTGGCGTCAAGCGTTAGAGATTACGCCATTGCTCAAAAACTCAACCTAAACATTGGTCCAGTGGTGGGCAGGAAGAACGTGGCGGGTGCCACTTCATCGGATTCTATCGTGACGCACAAGAACAATAAGAAAACATATTTCAACGAAAATATTTCGCTTGTTTCTAGCGACACATATATAAGCAACGAATTTACAAACTTGGCGCAAAATAATCTCTTAAATGAGTTTATAAACATATATGTGGATATTGCCAGCAAGTCTAACAATTTTGAAACGACCTTTGACAGCGCGTTCTACTCCAAGTTGCATACGTCCTATTACACTGGCAATGGCACTTCCTCGCAAGTTAGGGATACTTCAAGATATATTTCTGGCAGTAAGATTAGACCTATCGTATTTACTTTGGCTAGCACAATTGAAAGCAACAAGTGTTATATAGTGCAAGGTGATATGACCCTAACATCGTCAATCACAACTGCTCAAACGGGCTTTATATTCAACGCCCAAGGCTATCAAGTTGTTTGCAAAGATAAGCCTTTGTTTGAAAATATTACCGAAAACTCTGCCGTTGTGGGCGTGTTCGCAAAAATGACAGCAAGTAACGCTACCAATGTCTCATATTATGGACCAATAGCCAGAAACAATTATGGTTTTGTGTTCAGTTGTGGAACATCTGGTGTGATAGACGGCGATAGCGCTGTTGCAGGACTCGTCTACATTAACTATGGCGTTATAAACACCTGCTTTAGCACCTCGGATATAAACACAAAATCTGGCGCAGGTTTGGTTTTAAATAACGGCAAAGACAACGGCAACAAACTGGGCAATATTTATAGTTCATATTACACCGGAACATTGTCTGCAAAACCAACTGGCGACGCTAGTTATTTTTCGGGACTTGCGGTGAGTAGTAGATATGGCACAATATCAAATTGCTATACAATGGCAGACGTTCAGGCAGAGAACAAGAATGTGGCGCCAATAGCATATTTAGACGCAATCAACAGTGGCATCAGAAATTTGTATCGCACATACTACGACTATTTGCCTTCCTCGTTTGGCACGCAAGAAGGTTCAAGCGCACAAGCTGTGGAACTGAACAGCAATATGGATTGCATAAGCAGTCGCGGAATGTATGTGTTCTCTTATTCGCTCTCTGGCGAGAAGGCGGATTCCAGTTATGTCGACGTGACCACAATGTTCTCTACGCACTGGATTACTCCAACCGAAACGACAGGAACAACCGGCAAGAATGCTGAACTTTTGGAATTGTTTAAACTGAGCGGGAAATTCACATTAAACACATCTCAGGTGCTTAGAGTGGACTCCACGTGGTTCAACTTTGCCTATGTCACGAAAAACTATAAAAATATTATTTTGGCAGGCGAACTTAACGACTATTTTGATATGATATACACTGGCAACGGTTTGTCGGACGACTCCAACACCACGGTGACTACAAACGGCTTTGTTGACAGACCATACAACATTAAACACCCAGGTATGCTGGAAATGTATATGCTCATCAATTATTTGAAAGTTACCCCAGAGTATAAATATTACATTTTTATAAGAGACCTCAACTTCATCAAATATTCTGGCGAAGTGCAAATGAAGAAATCCACGGGTGAAGTGGAAAATGTCGGCATGTATTGGAGCAAACACCTCGACGACAAACAAGCCTATTTTGTGGGCGACTTGGACGGCAACAACAAGACTGTTTATAATATGTATTCGTCCAATGGTCTCCTGCGCGCCCTTCCAAACATTAAGAACGTGAATGACGGCGCTTTAAGGAGCACCCGCGTGCACGACATAATGTTCACTGCGTCCTATGCTCAAACGGGGCTCGTGGCGGGTTATATGGCAAACGGCGTTCTTTCGGGCATCGACATCGACTCCTCTGTTGGTGGTTTTGGTGGTAATAGCTATGTCTATAATGGCGACTTAATAAATATCACGAAAGGAAACCTATTTTCAAGAACTATCATAAAAAATGGCATAGAAGTTAGAAATCCATTATTCCAAGAGAGAATTTCAAGCATTGTTGTCAAATTCTCAGGCACTCAATATAGCAAAATTGAAAGGTCACTTGCTGGCGACGCAGCATTTGCTGGCGGACTTGTCGGCTATATGGAAGGTGGCGAGATTTCCACCACCACACTTTCTGGTGGCGGTTATGTGGGTGCGGAATATATGGGACTGTTTGTTATGGTGAACGACAGAAATTATCAAGACGTAAGTTACGCAGGCGGTCTTGTGGGGGTTATGGTAGGCGGAAAGATTTACGGCTCTGTAGACGAACCATTCAAAGTGAAAGGCATAACGGTTTACTCGTGTTTGGATAACGGCGTTTTGACGCAAAAAGTGGGCAACAATGTAGAGGATTTATCTCGCCCTGTGTCCAGTTCGCATATCGGTGGTGTTGTAGGTTTATTGTCCACTTATATGCAAAGTGCCGGCGAAATTTCCTATGTTCAAATAGAGAGTAGCAGTGACGCTGGTTCCTCCGTTGGACTTTATGGATTCTATGCCATAGGCGGTATCGCGGGTTATAACGATGGCGGAAAGATTGCGAACTGTGTGTATGACGCCAGCAAAGAACTAGACGTGAGTGCTGTTAGGATTGAGAAAGATAATGTCACTGGCAACGTTGTAATCACGAAATATATCTCTAGATCCCCTGTAACAACAAGCCAAGAAGGTGAAGGCACAAGTGAAGAAGGCTCAGAAGGCGAAACTTCC
>CAYJEF010000004.1:0-5499 GCA_964369125.1 uncultured Christensenella sp. | reverse complement strand
GAAGGTGAAGGCACAAGTGAAGAAGGCTCAGAAGGCGAAACTTCCACGGAACCAACGCAAGAAGAAATCGACAGAAGCCGACTTAAAAACTTGGTTGCAGGCGAAATCTACATCGGTGGCATCGCGGGCAAGTTTGGCTCTGGCGAAATATCAAATTGTTCTTTTGGCAAACTGACTGGCAGTCTAGTTTCTGCAGAGATTGACATTGCAATAAACTATTTGGGTGGCTACCACGCAATGTTTATTGGCGGAATAGTTGGCGATTTCTATCAATATTCAAAGACAAAATCTGCTATAATTGACAACTGCACGTCGGGCGGTAGAATAGTGGCATATTCTGTAAAGATTTCCATAGTAGGTGGAATCGTCGGGCGTATGCGTGGTGGTACTTTGACAAACTGCTTTGCGGGCTATGTGAAAAATAGTTCGGGTGTATTGGTGGATATCAACGAGTCGAAGTTCCAATCAGATATCATCTTCAATCTCGACCACATTGACTGGATTCTTCCAGAAGCAATTCAAGACTGGGGAGATGGGATAAATAGTTTCGGGGATTTTGCAAGCACATTCTTGCAAAGAGATTCTTGGGTCCTAGGCACTATGAATTTCTATCAAACCGGGCAACAAGCCGATGTTGACCTTGCTAAACTGTTCAAAGATTTGGAAGACGGCAACGGCAGGTCGAGTTTCTATAACAGCGTATCAAAAGGTGGCAGATTCGACCCATATGGCTACAGTGTCGCAGGCGGTATTGTGGGAAGAATGATATATGGCACGCTGGACGGAACGGGCAGTGCAGACGATCAATATACAATCCAAAACAACGCAACAATCCGCGCCAACATCTCTTCTGGCGGTATTGTGGGCGAGATTATTGCTGGCGAAGATGTCTCAAAGAAGGCCATAGTAAAACACGTGAAAAATATTGGAATAGTCAAAGCATTATCAACGTTAAACTTACGTGCAAACATTAAATTGAAAACGCAAGCGGGCATTCAAACTCCTGAAAACTTTAATGGCAGAATGGACGAAGCGAGCATTGCAGCGTCTGTAATTTCTAATTTGCAATTCTATATTCAGCTTAGGGATTCCAGCGCAGGCGGTATTGTGGGATACATTTATTCCTCTGCCTCCTCAAGCATAAGCACCGCGGTCGTCACTTTAGAAGATTGCCTTACCGACTCCATAGCCACTGGCGGTATATTGACCACCTTTGCTGGCGGTATTGTGGGATTGTCGGCTGATGCAACCCTTGCAAACCACGTCCTTATTTATAAATGCGAATCCAACACTGTTCTTAGCGGTTATCCACTAAAATCCTATGTAGGCGGTATCGTTGGATATATGAACTACACCACAATTTTGGAATGTGAAGCCAGCGAATTCTCGGCACTTGGCGTGGCACTTAATACCACTGCGACTTGGGTACACAATAGAGTTACCGCTATTTTCCAAAATGGCGAATACGAAAACGAAGACGATAAATATAACGCTTTGGTCGACTTATTTGGGGATATTGAAACAATTGTCCAAGTCCCATACATTGCGGGTGGAATAGTAGGCTATTTGCAAAATGGTATTGTTCAAGATTGCCAAACTGGAGTGGGGCTCGTGTTCGGTTTGCGTGTTACTGGCGGTATGGTGGGCGTTATGGCAGGCGGAAAATTGAAATCCACGGGCATAATGGTGAACCAAAGCGTTGTGTTCTCCCTGTCGGGCATTGCAGGTGGATTTGTTGGGCTTATGCGTGGCGGGATTATCGAGACGGGCATTAGTATGGAAAATAGACTGGGAGATGGCTTCAAAAATCTTCTTGCTAAGTTCATAAATCTTCTCGACACTGGAACATGGGAAGAGGGTTCTGTTTTTGCTGACGTGATAAAGGATCAAATAGATCAAATGACCAACATAAATAATGGCATTATGATAAATTCCGTCACGGGTCTTATCTTTGGCTATTCAGCGGGTGGCATCATAGGCTTCTATGAGAATATGGAAAACTACACCAGAGACGGAATTGCACAAAAAGACCCAGAACTGGCGGGCGTGTTCAACTTTGGCTCTGTGTTTACTGGCATTGGTATGATGCTTGCTGTGAACAAGGTCGCGCAAGAGACGCCAATGGTCGATGATGCCGAGAGCGTAACTGACCCAAGTGTTTTTGATAAAATAAGTGGTGCGCTCAGTAATGTTGTAGATTTCTTTACGACAAAATATAGTTTAATTCTTAGAATAGATGGCGAAAATGTTATGGGTGTTTCCACGAGTTTCCTTGAATGTTTCTCCACAAACCTGAGCATTCTTCTAAGCCTTACTGCTGGAGCCGACGACATTGGCACGTATGGGTATAAGATAGACGAATATTTCTCTAAAATAATCGTGGTCGACGTGAAATATACGGCAAATGCCAACCTTGTCTATCCAATAGAGCAAGATGATAAAGATAGTAATAACTTTGTATTTAATGAGACTGATTACTTAAAAACAGTCGGTCAAGGTGCGTGTGGTGGACTTATTGGTATTGTGAAAACTACTAATAGATTGACGATTAACGCTGCGCTTAGTTTTGGGTTGTCCCTTTCTAGCAGTGAAATAACGTCACAAAGTATGTTTACAGCCACTTCTGCCAAGATTGGCTCTGCTGGTTCGGCGGGCGGTCTTGTGGGTGCAAGTTTGGTGGCAAGCCCTTACACTGACACTACAAAAGAGCAACTCATTATCTCGTTCGCGTTTAACTTCGCGCCAGTTCTTGGTAGAGAGAACGCTGGCGGTATAATAGGCTATGCAGAGAATTCAACTTTCATATATTCAGGCAGTGAACAGAGTATTGCCAATTTTATTACTGGTAGCTCATCCACTTCAAACAGCTTTATTCGTGGTTGGGTCGCCAATTATGGCGCAGTGAGTGCTTCGGGCAACGCAGGTGGAATTATCGGCAGAAGCGAAGGAGCGCACCTCAATTCCAGCGCAGTGGAAGAACTTTATGGACCACATTTTGTGGAATTGCTGGGGCAATCAGAAGATCGCGAGGGCAATGTCGACGAAAATATATTCACATCATTTAATATAGACTTATATAAACTTTGCCCATACATTGTCAGTTCTGGGCATGTCTCGGGCGCATGGAATTCCGGCGGTATAGTTGGTTATGCTTCAAGTGGCACGGAAATATATTTTTGCAAAACAGTAATGAGTCCTCTGGCGTTTGTGGGAGAACCTATCTCGTGGAGATCACTTCTGCGTATGGACATTTCTATCGCAGGCAGTAGATTCGTGGGCGGTCTTGTGGGAGTTATGGACGGTGGATATATTTCCGGCACTTGTTATGTGGGCAGTCAAAACACTGAAGTTATAAATACATTATTTAAAGTGGTCATCTATGGCTTTAAAGAAGGCACTAACGAAAACGAAAGTTGTGCGGGCGGAATCGTTGGCAAAGTGAGTTTTGAAACGAGGATTGGTGGATTGGCAGGAGTGCCTTTGGCAAACAAAATTATGTATGTGTATGTGGGGTCAAACGTGCGTTTTGGCGTGTCAAACACACTAACAGGTTCGCTTAAATCCTTCTGCCCAGCATACGTTGGCGGGTTTGCAGGAATTATTAATGATAGATTGCCAGACTTATATTATGTGAAGATTGATGCTCAAGTTGGTAACGCAGAGAAAGCCGCAGGCGGTTGGTTTGGAATTGTGGATATTGGACGCCAAAAAACTCTCGACCTTTCAAAGGCTGGCGGAAATGATACTAAGGTAAACTTAAAGACCAGCCCAATACTAAAAGTGGTCGGCACAATTAGAACATTAGCAGATGGTCTGTCAAGTATGCTTGGAGGAATTGGGGGAGGCAAAACCGAAGAACAACTCCTAGATGAAGCGTCAGTGGCTGGCGGGGTGGTGGGATACTTAAAATCTGGCACACTTTCGGGCGTAGATGTCATTCACACTGTCTATGGTCAAACAGGCAATATTGTTGGCGGTGTCGTGGGCGAAATGACCGAAAACTCTGCTATAAACAATGTGAATGTATACAACCTCGACGAAGCGGGCGTTTTAACTTACAGTGCCAACATCTCGGGCACAAAAGTTAAAAACGACAAATCTGTCGAAAACAACGCATTTGCCGTCGGCTCCATAGTTGGTCGAATGAATGGCGGTTATATTGACAACGTGTATATTATGAATACTTTCATCTCGGGCGCGAAATACGTCGGCGGTATTGTGGGCTATATGAAAGGTGGCGAAATAGGCACGTCGGGCACTGCCGTGAATGGTGGCGAAATTGGTTCTGCGACATATGGTGGCGGTTTGGTGGGTTGCTATAACGGCAAGAGTGCAATAACAATTAACGCATTAAGCAAAGGTGTATTCCTCACTGAAAACGGCGAGACTGTTCTTTCGGGCGAAGCAGATTACGCAGGTGCATACATTGGATATTTGATGGGTGGCAACCTTGATTTATCCTCAGGTGTCAGCCTTAGCGTTGAGCTTAACAAAGTGCATGGCAAATATGGCGCTGGCGGTTTAGTGGGCGAAGTGGGTGGCGGAATATTGATTGACGGCAACGCGAGTAATGTGCAACTCTCGACAGGAGAAGAAAAAATAAATGGACAAAACCCTGTGCTTGGTGGACTCGTTGCAGTCTTAAGCGGTGGTATGGTTGATGGCGGAACTGCCCCAGTAAGCCTGTCTGGTGTGACGGTTGGAGGACTTGTTGGCAAACTTACCGGCACAGGAATGCTCGCGGGCGGAACAGCCGGCAGTGTTACTGCCACAACAGATTTTTCACACGCTGGCGGTTATGTTGGAATAATGACTGGCGGGACAATTTCCAATCCTTCATCACTAGAAGATGCGGTCGTAACGAATGTGTCTGGAAAAACTAACGTCTATCTTGGCGGTGTGGTCGGATATTACATTACGGGAACTATTATATCCCAAATCGAAGCGGTGAAAGTTGAGGGCAAAGGTGCCAGCGATAGCGTTAAGGTATTCGGTGGTGGCGCCGCAGGATTGATGGTATTTAACACACAAAGTTCAGAAATTACCCAAGTAAACAACTACATTCAAGGACGATTCCAATCTTCGCCAGTGCTTGCAAATGTCTCGGGTGTCACTTATGGTGGTGGTATAGTGGGGCAAGTTTATACGATGCCAGAGAGCAGTAATAGTTCGCATGACACTATCATTGGGACAATCAAACCAGCAACGTCAGGGAGTATTTTGCAAGCAAACAGCACTGTAAGTGGCATGTATGTCGGCGGACTTGTGGGTCAAGCTATGGGCGAAAAATACTTCACTTTGTCTATTGATATTGATCAAATTCCAAATACTACTCTAACGGGCAGTAAGGTTGTTGGTGGTGTAATAGCCGAAACTGTCGGAGGTCAAGTTGCTTTCGTAAAGGAAACCACCACTGTAAACGGCTGGTTTAAAACAACTGAATCAGACAGCGTTATTGGTTTGCTTGTGGGCAAAAACTCTGGCACGAGAATTGGACCT
>CAYJEF010000003.1:3842-28084 GCA_964369125.1 uncultured Christensenella sp. | reverse complement strand
CTGTAACTATTTTTGACGCAGAAATTTATAATAACATGGCAAATTATGGCGGCGGAATATATGTTGGGTCAGTAACTGTTGGAAGTGTTTTATCGGTAAAAATATACAATGCCAATATTTACAATAACACTGCGCAAGTTTTGGAAACTGTTACAAAAGACGAGAACGAAAATCCTATATCGTATGCTTATGAAGGTGGTATGGGTGGCGGAGTATATATAGCAAGCAATACCAATGTTGACATCTATAAAATGACAGTGGCGGATAATATTGCGGTCTATGGTGGCGGTATTTATATCGAAAACGGACGAACGACTGGAAAAGTTTTTGGGCTAAATTCACAGAACAAAATAACGGTCGTTGGAAATAGCGCGATTGAGGATAGACAGACAGACAATGGAACTGATTATTACTATGTTGGCGGTCTTGGCGGTGGCATTTATGCGAGGTGGCAATTCCGCCTTTCGTATGCTGTTATTGCAAACAACACGGCGGCTGTTTTTGGTGGCGGAATTTATGAAGAGGGACTCAACACGAGCGACCGACCAAATACTTCTACGATTGACCATAGCGCCATATACGGCAATATGGTGGTAGCGACGAACGCAAACAACACACTGGTGGGCGGTGGCGGGATTTATATGCACCAAATGACGCTAACAAACGTTGATATTTACTCAAATGGAGTCTTAAACGTTTCGGGTTCGACGAGCACATTTAATATGTATGGTGGTGGCGTTTATGGCGCAAAGGGCGTTCCAAATGGCGAAACTTATAGCGCGGGCGGAAATAGAACGTTTATAAATTGCAACGTATATGACAACTTTATTACTAGTAAATCGGTGACGGGCTCGGTGGGTTATGGCGCAGGGCTTGCGCTTATGGGCGACCAAAGGAACACGGGCGGTGGCACTATTCCAGACCTTTTGTCGTCGTTTACAAACTGCTTTATCGCAAACAATGCGTTTAGCGGACTGGCGACAGGTGTTGCCACTCAAATATATCTTGGGAGCACTTCGACAAATGACGTCATGAACCTTAGACTGGCAGACACCACAGTAACTTCGCGAACGCTGGACGCTGGGATCAGCGGATTTATAAGCACAAGCGGAGAAAACTATTCCACAATATATCTTTCGGGCAGAGTGTATGTGGACGCTCGCGTGCTAATAAACGCCAACTTCTCTCCATTTGTCTTGACGGGAGACCTTACTGCGGATTCGCTAGTTAACGTTGCTTTTGCAAACGGCACGGGTTCCGTTCCAGCTGTCTCGACTGACAAAAATATTGCTGTTCCAGACGCTGCATATGGCGCTATATTACTATCGAACGCCGATAAGGCAACTATTGGGGCAACTAATGCGCGGGCGTTTAAGATTTTGAAAGACAGATACTACGTGCAGACGGTAGATGACGGGACGTTGGGGGCTGTGGTCAAATTGATTTTTGAGGACACGTTGCCAACCAGCATACTTTATTGGGACCCAATTTCGGGAAGCGATAATAATGACGGACAATCGGATAACAGGGCTGTGAAAACACTTTCAAAAGTGTCGGACATTATCGACAGCACGGACAAATTCTCATCGTCGATTTTTACTGTGAATATGAAGAATACCCTCGTCATTACCCAAGACACGACGATTTCTCTGCCACGTGCCGTGATTTCACGTGCTTTTTATGACGTTATGTTCGACGTGCAAGCGGGAACGCTTACTCTAGAAAACGTAACTCTTGTAACCGCGACATTGCCCGAGGGTGCGCTCTCCAGCCTGATTACTGTGCAAGCGGGGGCGACTCTTATTGTTGGTGGCGGAGTGGTGGTGAGAAACAACATTGCGAAAAAGGGTCTTGGTGACCCAAGTTACGGCGCGATTATAAACAACAGTGGAACGCTTATTATTAACGGCGGAGAATTTTTCTCTAACTCCGTTACTGTGTCTGGTTATGGTGGCGTGGTGGCGTCGTCGGGAGAAATGACAATAAACGGCGGGACGTTCTATAACAACACTGCTGCCACGGGCGGTTCGGTCATATATGTGGCGTCGGGCATAGCTAACATCAACGGCGGAACTTTTGCGGGAAATTATACTGGCGGAATGGACAGCAGATATGGCGGGACGTTCTTTGTAAATACGGGTGCGACTCTGAACATTTTTGACGGCGTGTTCACAAGGAACATTGCCAAACGTGGAGCCGTGATTTGCTCGTATGGCATTGTGAATATTTATGGTGGAATTTTTAGGTCAAACAAAGCTGAAGAAACGAACACTGGCTCGGCATATACTGGCACGCAAGGCGGAGTTTTGGCAATTATGGGAGGAGTGGCAAACATTTACGGCGGGACGTTTAACAAAAACGAAGCGGGTTATGGCGCAGTAATGTTCGTGGAAAACGCCACTGTGAATATTTATGACGGACTATTTGAAGAAAATTATGCTCTTCAGATTTTTGACGAAAGCACGCATGTCAGTTGCGACGGCTTTGGCGGTGTGGCTTATGTTACGGCAACTAATGGAGTTTTAAACCTTAATGGCGGAATGCTTTATAACAACACGGCGTCGTCAAGAGGCGGGGCGATATATGTTGAAGGCACTTTAAATATGACGAGCGGAGTGATTTCAAACAACAAAGTGGTGGGTATTCGCAATAATATTGGCGACATTTCGGCGTCGGGTTATGGTGGCGCCATTTACTCCAAGGCACAAGGCACTGTGGTCGGCGGAACTTTTTATAACAAGACTACAAATACTGTTAGTAAAATTGCGACTTCAAAATTCACAATTTCGGGCGGGCAAATATTAAACAACAATGCAAAATATGCTGGCGGAGCAATTGTTGTTGACGGCATTTCGTCCACATTATCTTTACTTAATGTGGAAATCTCTGGGAACACTATTGACGCGACGTCTGGTTATGGCGGTGCGGTCTATATATATAATGGCGCATATTTGCAGATTGGGTGCGGAGTTAGTTTCACATATAACTTTGCTCCTTATGGCGGAGCGGTGGCTGTGAACAAAGGCAACGTGCTGATGACAGACGGCGAGATGAGACTAAACGGGCTTCTAAACGGCGCGGCGGCCGGTGTGGACGGTTCTGCGATTTACGGCGTAAGTTCAAGCCCAAGCGACGTCGATACAATCGTTATTCTTGGCGGGAAAATTGTGGACAACTATTCAGTTAGTGCTTCCGCCGGAGCATTACAGGCGCAAAAATCCGCGTTTTATGTGGGACGCGACGTGTATGTGCGCGGAAATTATTCGGGCGAAGGCGTAACGAAAGAAGAACGAAATGTATATATCGACGGCTATACCAAATTTGTAAGCTGGATTGAAAATTTTAATCCTGTTGCATATCTTGGGTTATATGCCGATATTTCGGGCGGACTGGTGCAAATGATTGTGTTCCCACAAGGGACGCTAAAAGTTAACAACAAAATATTTAATTTTGTCCATTCCGATTCAAACGAACTTTTCTTGTATCTTGACAAGTATATCGACCCACTAGACAACGCGAAGAAAACAGAAAGTATTTTCATTGGTCCTCGTTTGATGAGTGTAGCGTCGGATCTAATTTCTCTTTTATACACAGCCAGTGACTATATCGGCGCTTATGACGGCGACGAACACAAGATTTCGGTTGAAGTAAACAGCGCGATAATAGGTGGACAAGAAAAGAAAAATGAAGTTACCGTCGAATATGTCAAGGAGGATAAAGACCCTACAGACGAGTCAAGATTAACCTATAATCAACTTATTGTGAAAAACTGGAGTCCACAACCTTTGTTCGTTAACAAAGGGAAATCGGACGTCTATTTCAGGTTCGTTTACAATGGACAACCTATCAAAAATCCAACCGATGCAAGCAAATTCTTCTATGACGTGCGTGTAATAGAGATTGAGACAATTTCACTAACGAACGTGACTATTGAAAACCCAACGCTTAGCACGCAGATAAACCGCGGAGAGTTGTATGGCACTGCCGAAAATCCTATGCCTGAATTTATCGGTGGTAGGGCACTGCACAACGGTGTGGAACTGAACGGGACATTCAAATGGGCGACCCAGCAGATTAAGTTTGACGAGATTGGGTTTGAAGAACGGGACATTTTCTTCGAGCCAAGCGGTATTTATTCTGCCATTGCAAGCAGAATTACCATTCAAGTGTTCACAAAAGAACTTTACTACGGTTTGTTTAATGAAGCGACAGAACCCTCTTTCTTCTACCGTGATTTGGACAATTCAAACAATCTTGGATACACGCCTTGTGCGTCTGTTAACACAATGGAGGAGGCAATAAACAACATTTCAAACGAGGGCACAGTGCATATGTTTGAGACCTACAATGTGTCTAGTGCCGACGAAGTGTGGGGCACGTCAACCAAAATCTACATTACTCGCGAGGGTGACTTCACGGGCGATATGATTGTTGTGGGGACAAGCAGGCTGTATATTGGCAAGGTTTTGCAAGAAGGTTCGCAAGTGGATATGACCGGCAACATTATTATTGACGGCGGGGCAAGGTGGAAAGGTGGCGAACAACTTGTTAATATTAACCTTATGAGTACGCTTGATTATAACTCGGGAATTTATTCAAACGGCTCCATTCTGTATGTTGGAGCGACGGGCACTCTTGAAATCTACAACAATGTAAACATAAAGAATAATGAAAAACGTCCGCTGGCGGGGCAAGACCAAACTAATTATGGTGGCGGGATTTTATCTTATGGCACGTTGCTTATTTCTTTTAACTCAAGTGGCAGTCTGAATGATTGTATGGCGTATAATGGCGGTGGAATCGCTGTGCTTGGCGGAGAACTCCTAGTTTTGTCGGGCAAAATACAGTCCAACAGCACATACTATTCTGCAACAATTATAGACGGAAATGGTGGCGGAATTTATCAAAGGGCGGGAGAAGTCTCTATCACAAACGGCAACATTTCTTACAATAAATCTTATAACGACGGCGGGGCGATATTCGTGGACGGCGGAACGTTGTTTGAAATTAATCCAAATGTCGTTGGCAATATAGTTAATATTTCGAGCAACCGCACTCTTAGAAATGGAGCAATTTATTCCAAAATGTCGTTTGTAATTAAGGGCATAACTATGGTGGGAAATTCTTACTCCGAAGGCGCTGACAACAAAGCAATATATATAATTGATACCGACCCAGATTCTTTGCCATTTGTTTATTTACAATTTATGGAAAACCCAATTCCTAATGCACAAAGGATTTCAATTACGGGCATTGTAACTCTCGTCAATCGCGCTTTTATTTATCAAAATCACACTTTAAATACAAATGATAACGCCATAACTCTGTATAGAGCGAAAATAGAAACCGGAAGCGAAGTAAAAGATTATACTATCGCAAATATATTGGTGATTGACCCAAGAGATGACGGCACAAACAACAATTACTTTTCTGCATATAACCTGAAAAAAGGCGACGGCGACAGCAATCTTGGGCTTACAAACATAGACGAAGTTGGCACTGTTGGGAGTTTGGCAGGGGAAACTTACAGAAGTTCTTTGCAAATTTCTGGCGATTTTGACTTGTATGTTTTCGATAGGGAGAACAGCACTTCATATTATGTCATAAGGGTTCGATATGGCGAACTTTACTCCGACTATATTAATGGACCAAGACTCAGCAACATTGTTGCCACTTCGTCGCAAAGTGGCATGGGTGGGATAGAAGATACGTTGGAATATGACGGTTACGTGGTCAGCGGATATAACTTCGTTGGAAGCAGTTGGGCTCCTCTTGAAAATGTCGCGCATATTGCCATTGTCTATAATGATAATGACCAATTAAGCGAAGCGAATATCTATCCATCGTGGGTTATGACCGCACCAGAGGTGAGTATAAACGCAAAACTTCGTGAATTTGACAAGATTGTGGGAGACACGACAGTTATAAAATCTGGAAACGATAATGTTGCTTGGGTTACTGACGCAGAAGGGAATAATTTATATCTTGAACAATTTGGAAAATTTAGATATCAAGACACCGTCATAGTTTTGGACGAAAAAGGAACTTATTACATTGACTCCGACGGCGCGATCTTCAAACCTGAAAGCAATTATGTGTCGGGCAGTGCTATTACTTATGGCACGGCACTGTTCCTTACCGTAAGCATCGTAAATTATAATGATTCGTTTGACTATGAAGTCAGTTGGATTCAAAACTATTTTGACACGACTGAAGTCACCGAAAAAGGGAAATGGTTCTCGTCAAGCAATCTAAACGAATATTTTATTATTAGAAACGTGGAAATGTCTGGCACATACACTCCAATTGTCATAGCCAGCAAAGGTTCGGATCAGCGAGTGAACGTCACGCAAACGGGGCATTTTACCGACGTGAGAGTGCAAGTTCAGAATGTAAATGTGAATATTGTATCAAGGACAATAAGCGCAGGGTTAAATGTTACCGAATACACATATACGGGCACAAATATTTATATGACTTCACAGGAAGGCACGGACCTTGAGATCAGCGGAACGAACAATTTGTTTATTGAAAACGAGGCGACGACACTTAAATATTCTGATACCTTCGTTGGACTTTTAATTCAAGTGCAAAACGAGGCCGAAAGTAAAAAATTTGCCAAAGATGCAAACCAAAATGGAGGAAGTTATACCGTTAACCTCGTTTGCAACAATCCAAACTACTCTTTCTCCACAAGTGTTCTTTATTGGAAAATTCTAACAAAAGAACTTGTTATTTCACACTGGATTGACATAAAAGACCCTGCCAAAACAACCTATATAGGGGCTTATGAACTAGACGTAAACAAACAGCATTTGTTGGTGCCAATATTTAGCAATATTGAGAACGATGTTGTAGATGTGGCTGTAGAAAATTATATTAATGGAAGAATAGGCGAAGTGGCTTCTAATTCGACTATCTTCTTTGCGTCCAGCATAAGCGGTGGAAGCACTATTGATAATTTCATAAGTCGAACTAGAGTGGAATATATTGGCATTACAAATAAATGCACTATAAACACATATGTCACAAATATAAGCAATCCAAACTATTCCATACCAACAAACGAAACGCAGATGATTACATGGTTCATCACTGGTTCGCAAGCGACAATAAATGCCATTGCAGTTAGACAAAATGACATTGGCGGAGGTTCTCAAGGTAGCACTGTAGATAATTACCCATATGTTACTTTGGAAAGCCCAGAAAATGATTTTAAAATAAATAAAGTGTTTGCGGCAGGCAAGAGATATGAGATAACGACTAACCTAAAGAACAAAGCGGGCAACGTTATTCTTGGCGACGGCTTACTTATAAAAATCTCTCTAAGCGGGACGGCGAATGACGGCACTGTAGTTGATCCAGCACAAAACTTTGTGACCTACAAGATTATGACGAGTGAGAATATTACCAGATTTGACGAGGGAGTTACTTTTGTTAGCGTCTCAAAGGCAGGCAACTATGTCATTCACGTCGACATTGTGGAATTTAGGTTGGAACAAAATCCAGATGAAGCCAACATAACCGCATATTTCGTGCTAGTGGACGGTGAATATGTGCCAGCAACGCAGTATGTTGAGGGTGAAAATTACTACACCGAAACATCATACTATAAATCTCCAACGTCAATGTATGACATCGCGTTTATCATACAAAAACAAGCGGTGAATTTAGAGTGGCAATTCGACGTTAATGGCAATAATTATAGAACTGAGGACGTGGACACAAACTATGAAATGAAATCTCTTCAATATCAAGGTAATTTTGGTAAAGCTATAAGTTATAACAAAAATACCCACAGATATTCTGTGCTTAATCCTGAGTTTGTGAGAGATAATTTGGAATATCTTTATGCGACATCGTTTGTTAACGCTGGGGAATACACCAACTCTGTGCGACTGACGGGAGATATGGCATACAACTATGAAATAGCGCAGAATGAAACGGTGTATTATGCGTTGAAGAAAGCAATTTTGAACGTAAATTGGCCAACAACTTTCAATTTGCAGTGGAATAATTCACAGCAATTCTATATTACGACCTCACACGTCTCGGGAGTGATGCCTGGGGATTCACCTTTCGAAATTATTAACAATAGTGGCAAAGATATTGGCAAGTATACTTGTGTGGTGAGATTAAAACAGAATAATTCAGCCAACTATATCTTTAGAAACGACGCTGTAGATATGACTCAAATTTGGGAGATTGTAAAACGAGAAATCAATATCGTTTGGTATGTCTATGACGGCACATCAGCGAACAAAACACTTAATTCAGACGGCACCCCTATGACTAAAACTCCGGCGGGAAGTGCCGATGTGGCAAGTGTGACATATGACGGCGAACCTTATAAAATTAAGCCAGAAATTAGCAACCTTGTGTCCGGATATACTGATATTACGCTAGACTATACAAACCCAACGGATTCTGGGCGAAATGTTGACAGCACCTTTACCAATGCTGGCGACTATATGGCACAAGTTTTGAGTATCGATGGCTCGAATTTGGATAAGTATGTATATTCGAATGAAGTGAGAACAGCACAAGGCGCAATATATTGGAAGATTAATAGAAAAGAAGTCAGTTTTGTGTGGGTTAAAGAAAACACAACAGACACAAATCTTGTCTTTGAATATGATGGAGCACAGCACAAAATAGTTGCTACAATTGATATACTTTCACTCGTGGCAAAGGATAGAGCACTGGCGGAGACCCCAATATTTGTGAGTGAAAGTGACTATCAAATTGATGCTACTTATACTACCACTGCCACAGTTGTTGGCACATATACAGCGAAGATAAAGAGTATTAGCGACACTCCGGGACGCGAAGGCACAAAAAATAATTATATTGTCAGGACGGATTCTCCAGCGATGACAGAAAAGACTTGGGAAATAACCAAGCGTGTTATGGACATTATTTGGAATTTTAACATAGAAAACGCTATAAGTGGCGGAATTGCTATTTACAATGGTTCTGCGCAACATTACCTTGTAGACGTAATGGAAAGAGAACTGGATCATTCTGCTGTTAGTGAAGTCTTGGCACTCACGTATTACAAAATTGTCGGCACAAATGAAAACATAGTAAATAAAAATGATATTATAAACGCCGGTCGCTATAAAGTGGTGGCACAATTAATTAATGGCTATGTTGCTAAATATACAATCAGCGAAAACACCGCCACGATAGAGTGGGAGATCGGCAAGCGCGCTATTGAGGTCAGTTGGTATTATTCAATCAATTCAGAAGTAGTGTCGGACCCAAGCGAAGTGCAAAGGGTGGTTTATCGCGCTGGAGAAACTGAACTGGAACAATATTATACTTTTGGACAAAAAGTTGTGGGTTCAGACGAAAATATCATAACGAAAGACGGAGTGATATACAAAATTGAATTTACTGCACAATATAGGGAAATTAACCATACTGCTCAAGTGTCTGTAACAAAAACTGCACAACTCGACAGTTTGGAACTTTCGGAATATATAAGTGCTATTAGTCAACACAGCATAAACTGCGGAACCTATAAGGTTAACATTATTGCGATTTTTGACGAGTCGACTAATTCTTCTTCGATAAATTACTTTATTGACGGCGAGGTGTCACTGACGTGGCAAATTATTCCTGCTCCACTTAACACCGGCAGTAGTGTGATTGTGCCAAACTATGGCGGACCAAATAGTAGCCCTAACATCGAACCTTTCACATACAACGGCACTAACCAAGTATTTTCTGTGTCAATTCAACTGTCATCATCTAGATATCTTGAAGTCACAGAATTTTCTATGTCAAATAATATTCAAAGAAATGTTTACCCAAGTTTGGGGGGCAGTTGGGTTGCCACGGTTACACTGAATAACGACGGCAATTATATCTTCCAAAGTGGAGACCAACAAACATACAGTTGGGACGTTTCGTGGAATATCAAACCAAAAGAAGTTACGCTTGCTTGGAGTATTCCGGGCATAGCAACACTTGTGACTGAATATAACGGCAGACAGCAGGTTATCAAGGCGGAAGTGACCAATAAAGAAGCGAATGATACGGTGGTTGTTACCGAATTTTCCACCTCTAGCGTGTCTGGGCAAGATATGGGCAAAAACCCAACATATTTGTTTTACACCAATGTCGCTACGAATGTTGGCGTTTATGTTGCGTGTGTCACAAAGGTGGACAATTCGAACTACACCGTTCCATCTACTGGTATTTCCGAGAGATGGGAGATTAGCAAGAAGAGTATTAGGGTGATATGGTCTCCTACTGGCGTTATTATTAACGATCAGGCAGTTTATAACAAAACCGCCACATACTATTCTGCTGAACTGACCGGATTGCTGGGTGACAGGACGGCAACGGTTACACATTCCTATCAATATTCTGAAACTGCAATAGTGGGGAACGATTGGAGTTCTGCTACGACACTCAATAACACATCTTGCATTAACGCAGGCTTCTATCGCGTGACAATTTCGCTAGATGCAGAAGGCGCCAACACCTACATCTTGCAAGAAGGCGATAAAGTAAAAACTTGGTCGATAACAAAGCGCGTGCTGACGTTTGAATGGTCAAATTTGCAAATAAGATACACAGGGCTCTCGCAAGGTCCGATAGCAACCATCACCAATAAGTGTGCGGGCGACACAGTGAACATAACTGGGTGGCAATATTATGCATCTGACAATTCAATGCTTGCCGGACAGCCAAGAGAAGTCGGCAGTTATAAAGCCGAAATAAAAATTGTTACTGGAACGGACGCAAATAATTATTCTATTGACAACGGAATTGTTGGGAGCAATGCCAACAAGAAAATGGCTGATTGGGAAATCACGCCTATTCCGGTGAGTTTCACGTTTAAAACCGATGTGACTGCATGGACATATGACAGGACTTCAAAATACTATTATGCAGAACTTAACACTTTGAATATTGTGCAAAATGAAGTGGTGTCGCTTAAATACAGTATAACACGAAGGTCGGTGGACGGACTTAGCACCAGCACGTTCGAAGTAACGGACGCGTCTTTGACCTCTTCTTCTAGTTTTATTAATGCTGGCACATACACAGCCACAATTTCTTTAGACGGGACTAATAAGAACAACTATTCACTCTCCAATTACAGCACTGCAGCACTCACAAAATCTTGGACGATAAATCGCAGAGAAGTTACGTTTACTTGGGATTCACAAGGGACTTCTTCAATTGAAGGTGGCGTCTACTCATATCAATATCAAGGGCTACCGGTGGCTATTGAAGCGACTGTGGTGAATGGCATCGGAGATGATCTAGTGAGGGTTAAGAACACAGGTAATTACGAAGGATACATTAACAACAGAGCCAGCAAATGCGGGTCTTATATTGCCGAAATAATTTCATTAGACGACCCAAATGTGAACAACTATTTTATCACCAGAGGTTCGAGTTATAAACAAGCGTGGAGGATTATTCCAAAAGAACTGACGTCGGCGGATATTATTTGGGATTCTGCTGGGTTGATTGTCGGCTCAACTGCGGTATATAACGGCAACACAATTAAATGGACTCCAACTATAGACACTAACTTTGTTTTTGGCACTGAGAAGGTATATATTAGGACGGAAATTAAAACGGGTGACGTTATTGTAGCGGAACCAAAGGACGTCGGAACTTATACATTAACGATTAAGGAACTTATTGGCGAACACAGCGAGAATTATTCCATTGCATCTTTGTCTCTTGACGAAGCCAATATTAAGAGAATTTGGACTATAAGCAGGCAGACACTCACGTACGCTTTTACGGATTCCACTGGCGCTTTGCCAGAAGGGTTTAATGTGGATAGCGGTGTGCTTCAGCACATTTATAACGGCACGGAGATAACTTTCCGCGTGTTCTTACGCGGGTTGGTGCCTTCAGATGAAGCGGGAAATTCTGTGGTGCCTCGATATTCCTATGAAGTCCCAACTATAACGGCTCTTGCAACGAATGGGACAGATGTAACAGTGTTCAACAACCAAAACACGTGTAAACTTAGGAACTCCACTGTGTATACAATCAATCTGACGCTTGGGAACTATGGCAATTCGCTGGTGGCGTCAAACTATGAACTAGATGTCAATTATAGAACCGTGCAATTTGAAGTAACAAAGGCGCAACTGACACTTGATGAGTTTGAGACAAGAGATTATGTATTCAATGGTCTAAACAACTATCCAATACCAAAAGTCTCAGGTATGATGAACGAGACCCCATATGAGATAAAGTTTAACTATTATGCAAGCGAAAACAATCCACAAGCATATGACAAATATCCATATTTGGCGGGAAGATACAATGTTGTGGTAAGTTTAACCGCCACAGGCAGGGTGAATTATGTGTGGGATTCAACCAGCACAAACGAGAGACTTAAACAAGATTTTGAGATCAGACCTATTGATGTGTCATACACGGTTTTGCCTCTTAAAATGGGCAATAGATCGGGAACCACTGACGAGGACAAGAAGACCATCGCCCTTATTGTAATATACGGCATCGAGGGATACGCTCCACTGGCACAAACGGCAAAATTCGATTATCTTCCAGACAACTTTACTGAAGGTGAGGTAAATCTGACCCTTAATGACTACATTACGCCAGCCAGTTCTTTACCATACTATACCACCTTTAAAACGGAAATTGACAATCTGCTCGTTGGTAATAACTACACATACACTTTGATTTCATACATCGAGCCAAACTCCACGGCATATCACCCAACAATCTACTTTGTGCCAAGGGCAAACGGACTTTCGCAAACAACAAATTATGCCAATTATAACCAAATTGACACGACAAACGTCGCGAGAGAATTTTTGCCAGCTGGTTTGCCTCAACCAAGGGTTAAAATGTTCCAGTTACGCGCGGGCAGTTATGAGGAAATGGATAACAATTTCACAATCAATACCTACTATGGCAGTACAATAACGTTCTTTGTCACTGGCGGTGAGGATTTAGAAGTGGACAAATACAACGTTATTTATAACTCGATGATAATCAGTTCTTCCACAAATATTGTCAGTAGCGGGGTAGTGCCTTGTACAATTTCAATTTATGGAACTTCCAGCGTTGACACTGAACTATCTGATTTCATAAATTCGGGACATATGGAGGCAAATGCAATAAAAGTGACCATATATTTCGTTGGCGTGGGTGAAGTGTTAATAAGCGCCATGAAAGAAGGAGGCACGAAGGTTAGCGCGGGCACATTTACGGACGCATATGCTTTTACAACCGTTGTGAATGTGGACAAAAGACCACTTTCTGTTAGAGTGCCAGATGCTTCGATGAACTATCTTAACGAAGCATCATTGGCTTTCCTATACACAGAAGTGGGCGGAGTCAGACAATATTATCGCAAAAATCCATCGGCTCCAAACGACCCAGCGCAATATATTATGTTCGCAGACGTTATCGTGGGGAACCTTGTGAAAGAGGACGACAGAGCCTTGATTATGGCGGAATTTATTCCAAAATTTAGCAACAGCAGGACTTACGAAACGTTTGAAGTCGGTCAGCACAATAATGCAATAACTCTCAAATTCAACAACAGTTTGTATAATATCACAATTGACGCAACATATATGGAAAGCACACTTTGGGTCAGCGGAATGAGGATTACAAACAACGATGTTAGGATTGATGTGGACGACACAAACTGTGTGTATTCGGACAGTATTCAACACCCAAGTAATGTTACAATTTATTACATCAACCCACTCACAGGCGACGAAACGCTAATAAGTCCTCACCCAATATATGACAATGTGACTTATGAGGGCGATACTGTAAACGCGGGGACGAGCGCATTCGTAAAAATTGAACTTAACTTTGGGAACTATATCGGCACGCTCACGAAATATTACACCATACAAAAACTAGACATTTCAAGTTTGACCGTGGCGGTGGACGCAACGCTTACGAATCCTGAAGTGTTTAGCGGTAATTCCATCACCAAAGAGTTAGGCGGTAAGGTGATGATTATGAACGCCGGATATGTAAAGAAAATTTTGGAACTAGGCAAAGATTTTAATGTTGAATATTTCAACAATATCAATGCGGGTCTTGCCACAGTTCGTTTGACTGGCATTGGAACCAATATGAGAGGGGTGCGAGACGTCAAGTTTACTATCACAAAGAAGCCTGTGACGAACGCCGACATTGGCGCAAACTACGATTTTGTTGAGGGTAAGAGCATTGTATATACTGGAGGAAATATTAGACCAGAAATATACTATATTCGCGCACAAGACAGTTCTTTGTCCTATGATTACAACAGAAATACGGTGGACTATTACATTCAAGAAGGCGAAGGATATGTAAGAGTGACAGATGGTCCTCGTGACGTGGGCACATATTTTGTGAAGGTCGATATCACTAAAGACAAGAGTTCGGTGTTTGATAACTATTCCGGCACTCTTTACTTGCGATATGATATAATTCCACTTAGCATAGACAACAATGCAAATATTACAATTGAATTTGTAAACCCAAGCCAAACTTTCTATTTCACCGCGGATAATATTTTCCCAGATATTTTGGTGAAATGGAATGGTGTAACTCTAAGTGAAAACATTTCATATAGCATAGACAAAGAAGAGGTGGACGCAAACGGAAATCAAATAAACTACAATGTCGGCGCTGCATCGGTTAAGATTGCTGGAATGGGTAACTTCTCTGGCAACAAAGCTATTAGTTTTACGATTGAGGCGCGAGATATTACGCTTACGAACAATATGACACCTCTTAGTCCTCTGCCAACTGTATCGGGACAGATAACATACACAGGCAAGCAGATTACTCCAACTAAAGAGATGCTTAATGTGAAATATAACGCCCAAGACGTGACGTATAACATTATTGGTTATGGTAACAACACAAACGCGGGAACAAAGGTCAATCATACAGGCGGTAGTGTTATTATCCAAGGCACGGGTAATTATACGGGCGAATATGAGATTGAGTTTGATATATTAAGTTTACTAGTCGATTCGGCTAAACTGACTGTCACTTACAGAAACGCCAGTTATATCTATACAGGCACTAGCATTACGCCAGAAATCAGAGAACTGAAATATAAATATGACGTCGACGCATCGACTTCATACTATTTAGTCATAAAAACATACACTATTTCGCATTATCAAAGCAACACTGAGGTGGGCACAGGCAAGATATTTTTGAACTTCACCGGGAATTACAGCGGAAGCGAAGTGCCAATAACTTTCACAATTTCCCCTCGTTTGCTTTCGACAGATTCGTTCGTTGTGACAGAGTTGGCGGATATTATCGGGCAAGATCCAGTAAGTTCTATTTCGAACTCAGTTTATACAGGCTTGCCAATTACCAAAACGTTAAAACTTTACCAAATTAACTCGCTTGACGCAGAGAACAAAGTTAGCGATGCAATTTTATTGTCGAATACAGATAGTTATGACGTGACATATTACAACAACATAAACTATGGCGTCGCGGCGCTGGAAATAAAAGGCAGAGGTAATTACGGCGGGAGCCTTATGTTCAATTTCAATATTGAGCAAAAGAGTATTTTATCAGCAATAGAAAATGGGCTTGTCGTCGTCTCCAGCACGACAATGGACAGTACCGATCCAAACAAGACTATTACTGTAAATATAAACCTAGACACTATGAAATTGCAAAACGAAAGTTACACAAGAATGACGATTACTCCAAACCTCAATTTAACTTTGAATATAACGGGGCAAGGAGGCATAATTCTAAACAGATTGCAAGATTATTTGGTGGAACTGATGCCTGGTATTGCGGATAATAGAAGTGTTGGGGTAAACCACGCCATTAAAATTAAGGGCATTGGCAACTTTAATAGCGAATGTATTGTTTACTATGATATAGTGCCAAAAAATCTATCCACGCTTTCAAACTCTATTTCGAACATTGCAAACCAAGAATACACCGGGAGTGCGATCACTCCAACCGCCAGCATTTCAATTATGCATGGCAGTTATAAACTCGGCGTTGCAGATTTTCAAATAAGTTATTCCGATAATACAGAAACTGGCTCGGCAAATGTCGTTATTACTGGAATAGGCAACTATACAGGCACTATTACTAAGATGTTTTCAATAGTCTCAAGAAACATCGCCAGTCACTTGGCAGATTTCTCGTTTAAGGTGAACCCACAGACATATTCGGGCGAGGACATCGCTTTATCAGATGAAGATATATTGTTTAGATTCCTTTTGACAGGCGAAAGGCTTTATATGGAATCTGAAACGGAGCCAAAGAGTTTCTCTATCAAGAGTTATGCAAATAACTTGAACGCAGGCACCGCTTCGGTTACTATTTTGGGATATGGCAGGTTCACAGGAGAATACACCTTCTTCTTTAACATTCTTCCAAAAGAATATAGCGCCTCTTGGTATATTGACCTAAGCAACGGCGGAAAACAGCCAAAGGCGGTTGGAGAGAACGGATTGTATGTATATAGATACAACAGTTTGTTTATTACGCCAAAGCCAGTGATTAAGGACGCAATAGGTGTGTCGGGTGTTGAAGTCCCAGAAAGCAGTTATACTATTATATACTATCGCAACCAAGCCCCATCGCACATTATTTCGGGGTCGGTGTGGGATACTGCTCTTGGCGAAGCGGAACTACCTATGATTGTTATAACATTTAAAGGTAACTACACGGGCACGGCGACTTGCAGGTTTGGCATAGGTATGATTCCTCTTACATATGATGATTTGGAAATCTCTTTCCCAACAATCTATTATGATGGGACACAGAAAAAGTTGTCGCCAGACGATGTGAGCATAAAGGTGAAAGCGACAAGTTATTCTTCCGAATTTTTCATTCAATCTAGCGAAATTGATTATGACAGTCTTGATGATGACGGCTATTTTATCAATTCGGAATATTTAAGAGACGGAACGACGGCAACTAATAATATAAGTAGTGGAAAGGGCGCAATATCATTTAGTTTCAGCGGGATTATTTTCACGGGAGACATTGTGGCTGATTATGATATTCATAGAACGTCAATTTCCTCGTCTGTAATATCCATTGATGATAGTTTGATTAGTGACGAGATATTTACGGGCGCGAGCATATTGAAAGACTTCACAGCCAAACTAAAAATTGGAGACTTCATTCTAGTCAAAGATATTGATTACACTGTGGAACCATATATTTTTATAAACGTTGGAGAAGTGACCATAGAATTAACGGGCAAAAACAACTTTGAAGGCACTGCTATGATTACGTTCTTTATCGTGCCAAGGTCGCTTGACAGCCAAACTGGCGGGGTAAACGACTTTGAAATTGGAGACATTTCAAACAGAAATTATAATTATGGAACCGCTATAACCATTGCTGACCTTGTCGTTACTTACACTTTTGACACAACGAGCTTAATTCTTTCGCTAGGCACTGATTTTGTCATACATAGTTATCAAAATAACATTGATGCCGGCATAGCGACAGTAACCATTTCGGGCATTGGCAACTATAGCGGATTAAAGAGCAAACAATTTACAATCACACCACTGCAAATTTCAAGCAGTAATATCGCGCTTAGTGGCAGTGCTGTCAAATTCTATACAGGAAGAGAAGTTTTGCTTAACGACGGGACAGAAGAGGGCAGAGGTTCATATTTCAACATTACTATTGACGCCAAAGAAGTTGTTAAGATTTATAACAACGATATCTTTGCACAGGCACTGCAGGATAGTCTGAATTATGGATACTTTAGCAACACAAATAAAAGCACTGCTGGTAGCCCTGCAACTGTTAAGTTTAAACTTACGGGCAACTATGACGCAAACAACCTTGAATTGCAATTCACAATCTATCCAAGGCAATATGACGCCAGCACGTTTGTTATACCAAATATTTTCGACCAAGTGGGCACAGATGCGGAAATCAGACCTGTTTATGTGACGGTAAATGGGAACTATGTTTACACAACGGGACCAATCAAATATACCAACGAATTTGGCGACATGTTAGAACTTAGTTCAAGCGATTATGCTTTAAGCTACAAAAACAACATAAATTACGGCAGAGCATATATCACTATCACTTTCATCAATAACTATACTGGTTCAGTTACAAAGACCTTCCAGATTGTGAAAGATACTCCAAAGCAAGAGGATTTTGAGCGAGATATCGGCAGTTATTACGTCGTGAAAGCGGACGCTACGGATTACAAACAAGTGATTAAATATGGCACGATATCCACACTTGCAAACCTCAAAATCGTGGACGAAAACAGCAATGTTATTAGCACCCTTAGGTGGGTAATTAACAGCACTCCAGTGAACACTGTCGGGATTTACAACGTGGACGCCTACTATAATCCAAACCCAGATAAATATAACGATTTAGTCGTCAAACTTACGTTTAACGTTGCAAAAGGTGAATATGACAGCAGTGAAATAAACGTTTATGAAGGCGCGAATCAGTATTTACAAATTAAGTATAAAATGAACGTGAAACTCAGCGATGTGGCGTTACCACAAGGATTTAGTTGGCAATATCAACGCGTCGAACCAAGCGAATTAAAAGCAGGCACATATTATGTGAGAAATGTAGATGGAGTGCTAACAGCGGTTACGCTTCAATCGAAAGCCGACGCAAATCCAAACACGACATATTACGAGGAAATTACCCTTCTTGACAAACTTATTCCAGTCGGTAGTGAATATTTGGAATTTACTTACTACGCAAAATACAACAACAATGTTGAACTGTATGAGGATTACAGGGACGTGGAAGTAAAAGTTAGGCTCTATCGCGGAGACCTTGACCCAAAGACTTTCGCGCATAAGTCTATTAGCGTCACCTACTATCCAAACCTCAGCGCCTCGTCGTTTACTGTCAATCAACCATGGCAGTGGGATAGGGCTCAGACGGGATTCTATTCGTCGCTTTTTGCAAGGGGCGAACAATATGAATTTTTCTTGTTCTATGACCCAAGTAAAGCCGACGACACTTCGGGCAAGACAATTCAAAACGGCGGGTTCCCAAGCGAACTGTTTGGCAAGAAACAAAACTATAACACACTTACTGTAACCGTGAAGATTTATGTCCAAAAGGCAGATTTCTTGCGCGAAAATGTGCTTAATTTACTTGCCTCGTTTAGCACGCCTTCAAAGACGTATAAGTCCAACCTCAAAGTGTCCGACCTCGACATAACTTTGCCAAATGGCTTTATGTTTGAAAATCCTGTCCAAGCGCTTACATTTGGTGAGAATAAAGTCAATGTAATTTACAACTTTGAGTCCCTGTTCAATACAAACTATAATCCATACGGAGAGACTCCAAGTGAAAGAATTTTCGTGACAATTAACATAACTTCGCCTGTTTTGCGTGGAGAATTGAGTAAAATTGCCGACACGAAGAATGAGGTGAATTACAATCCACAATATGGATTTGTGGTAGATAGAACATATAGCGATCCAGTGGCGCTAAACGGCATAGATATGATGGCGTATGTCGTGTATTATTATAACGAGTATACACAAACGTGGACGGCTGTTAACGGCACGGCAAAATGGGTTAATGGCAGTGAGGTCCTACTCACCGTCGGGTATATTAGCAGGCAAGTAGAATTCTTCCCAATGGACAAAAACTACATTTCAGGCGCCAATTCTATGAAGTTTGAAGTGACCATTCAAATCGCTCAAGTAGTAATAAGCACTCTGACGAACGTAAACTTTGGGGCAGAAACGCAAACAATTTCATACAAAAATTCCCCAACTCTGCCTCGAATCTCAAAGATAGCTTCGCAAGATTCCAAATTTACAAATACAAACGACGTTTATTACACCTACAAAAAGATTTTGTTTGACGCCGAAGGCGAAATTATTCCAGAGAGTTTACTTGGAAGTGGCATTGAATTTACCAACCAAAGCGTCTTGACTTCGGGCGAAATGGACGGCGAATATCAGTTCGCATATCGCATAACTGCCCACTTCGACCGCGGATATTGCACTTATTTCTACTTTGGAGACTACGCCCCATACTATGACCTCTATGTTGAAAGAGCACAACTGGTACTGTCGCTAAATGACATAACGCGCACATACGGCGACCTTATCATAAATAGTGACACATCTTCTCGCACGGGTGGGCTGGAGAATCTAAACAGAACTGATTATGCTATAAGAGTCTATGACAGCGACGGCGTGCTTATAAACCTAAACAATCTTTCAAATGCGGGCGCATACACTTTGGTGCTGGCGATAAACAGATCTGTCCTCGAAAATTATGTTGTGAAAGACACGCTTGGAAACGTTCTTCGCGAAAACAACCTGTCACTTACTGCCACATATATAATTCTTCCAAAAGAAATAAGTGACTTTACACTCCTTGTAAACGGAATTTTGCGCGATACAGGCGAAATTTATAACGACCGAATCACTATAGTATTTGACCCTTCGGAGTTTATAGACGGCGAAATCCCAGAATACGAAGTCGTGTTTACAAAGGACGGCAAGACTGTGACGAGCATTGTGTCACAAGGCAAATATATCGTCAGCATTGAGTTTGCAACTGGCAACTATGTGATATACAGGACGCACACATTTGAGGTGTATGAGGCAAGCAGTTACAACAATATTTTGATAGTCATCATTGTCATTGCGTCGGTGTTAGTAGTCACCTTGATAACAGTGTTCTCAATTCGTGCAGGAAGGCGAAAATATAAGAAGCAGATTCAACAGCAACAAATTAAACGCATTAACAAGAAATTGCAGGATATTAACACAAAGGCAAACAAACAACCAAACAATAACACTGACGAAACAAAAGCCCAGAAATAAAAAATGGCGGGGAGAGTAGTCTCCCCCCATTTTTTTATCGCTATTGACACAAAGAGATTGTTAGTTTATAATTATACTAACTAATATGGGAGGAAATTATGAAACGATTTCTCATGTTTATTTTACTTGCTATTTCCGTTGTCAGTATCGGGCTTACAATTTACTACTTTTCTGTCGACAACGAAGTTATTTACATAAAAAGTTCATATCTCGTGGTCGAAGTAGGCGACGTAGTCCCAACTAATGGTCTTGTGGAATATCGCAACAAGAACAACGAAACCACGCTGTCTTTTGGAATTCAACAAGATAATAACGTGCTGTCGGTTAATGAGAATAGTGGGTTATACACCGCACTAACTGGTGGCGAGAGCCAGATTGTTATCACAACCACGAACAGACGCTATGCGTCGCTGGTCATAAACGTGCTTGTGTGCGACGGGAGCAAGGAATATCCATATATAATCAAAGACGAGGAAAGTTTGCTTCAGATAGGGCAAAGCGAGAAATATGACACGACCAAGAGTTTCAAACTGGGCGCAGATATAATATTTAGTGACAACACAGCGAGCAATTGGACGCCACTTGCTTCCTATTCGGGAACTTTTGACGGCAATCGCCACACTATTTCAAACATTGTTATCACAGACGCAACTATTGGATCCCTTAGCGAAGTGGGTTTTTTTTCGTCCATAACTGAAACTGGAGTCGTCAAAAACCTGCGACTAGACAACATTCAAATTACGGCGTCAAACGCCATATATATGGGTGCTGTCGCTGGCAAGAGTGAGGGCAAAATTCAAAACACTCAAGTGACGGGGGAACTTTCAAACGCATCTAGCCTTGAGAGTTATACTGGCGGAATTGTGGGATATTTGAGATACAACACAATTAAACCTATCGTTGACAGATGCAGTTTTGTAGGAGAGATTGAGACCTCCGACTCTGATACGACTTTGCAAACAAACGGCGGGGTTGTGGGTTGGAACTATATGGGTCGCGTCAGTGAGAGTTTTTTTAGAACGTCAGTGGGAAGATATGTGAAAAATAATATGTCGAATTTCGGCGGAGTAGTGGGCAAAAATGAGGGCGCAGAAGAAGTTGCCGAAGTATACGATTGCTATTTTTATCTTGGTTCTTCGCTTGCCTTACAAACAAACGAGGCAAAGATTGGCTGGATTATTCACCACGACACATCAACCTCCATAAAGCCAAACATTGTGATAGGAAACTATTTCACAGGGCTTGTGCCAGAAAACCTAAAAAATCAATACATTTTCACATCGGACAATCTCGATGTAGTGAAGCCAACTTTGAATAAATTTCTTTCTAGTGTGGATTTTACGAACAAACTTTCATTCAAAACAGTTATAGCAACCGACTACACTCGCTATTGGGATTTTGACACCGTATGGACAATGTCAGGCGAATATCCAATAATTTCCGAGCGATCGGTTGTCGGCTCAACATATCTAATTAATATTGGTGAACTTCCAACTGCCGAAATTATCACAACCCCACAACAATTTTACGACGCAGTAAGTGGAGTGACCGTAGTCCCAAATAACGCTTTTATTGTAGTGGGCGAACTAGTAAACGGCAGATATGTAATAGACTTCTCGGCTTTTGAATGGGGCGATAATAGTCACCCAATCCCTGCAACTTTTGCTGGCACGATAGTTTGCGAAAATGGTTGTATCCTAAAAAATCTCACTATAAAAAATGTCAGCACAACTAACAATGTTGGGCTTGTAAAGGAATTGAGTAAAAATGCTGTTATCAGCGGATTAAGTTTCGAAAATGTCAGGATATACGGCGAGCGTGGCAGAAGTGTTGGAGTTTTAGCGGGCGTAAATAAGGGCGCAAATGTGGGCAGTATTTCCGTAAAAACCGTGTCCGTAGAGATTGCAGGCAACGCCTTTGGCAGTGTGTTTGGTAAAGCGGAACGTGGCGAAATCACGAGTGGACTTAGCAGAGTAACTGTTCAAAACGTAGACCTTAAAGGCAACTATTTTGTGGTGGCGGGCGGTGTTGTAGGCATCAATGAATCAATTATCACCGCTGAACGTGCGCGATATTCTTCTGTTAGAAGTGTAAAACTTCACGCCAAATACCTTGGAGGTGTGGCAGGTGTGAATTATGGCAAGATTGAATATATCACAGCAAGAGATATAACGCTGACAAAATCTCTTTCGGACTATGCTTTATTGGAAGGTCAAGACGGAATTTTGGACGCAAGAGCGCTCTATTTTGGCGGAATTGCGGGACTAAACACCAGCGAAATTTACAATGTGTATGCCAGTCCAAATTTCAGCGTAGAATCGGCAGTGAATTACAAAATTTATATGGGTGGCGTGGCTGGCATTGCAGAAAGCATTGACGGCGACACCTCTATAATCTCTCGTGCGTATGTCTATTCGGCATACCTCCAAGTGAGGGGAGTATATGCGTCGCGAATGGGCGGGATTGCGGGCTATCACTTTGGAACCATTTCAAATTGTGTGGTTGACAACGACTCGAAAATCACTAGCGATATTAGAATAACAGACGTCGGCACTGCGCTTGATATTAGCAAACACTCGGTCGTGGGCGGACTGGTGGGATACGAAGCCGCGAGCACCAACTCCAGTGCCTCTATTTACGAATCAATTTCGTCAGCAAACACCATTAAAGGGTTCTATGCGGGCGGTCTAGTTGGCATTTCAAACGGTAAAATAATTAAATCTACCGCGGGTGTTATCGAAGATTATCAAAGGCAAATGAGGGTCGAGGGCTTCATCGCGGGTGGACTTGCGTCAATAATTTCCGGCGGATATGTGAAAGACAGCATTGCCATCGCAAAACTCGTTTCTGCGAATTTTAACGCCAACAACACATATAGGGACCTCTCTTCAATCTTCAATCTCGAAGTCAGCGCCACGGCAGGACTAGCCGTTATGGTCACAAATTCTGCCGTTTTGGGTGGGAGTTATTGCGTGGTGGAATTTACGGGACCAGGTGTCAATTATGCAATTTGCGCAGACACATCGGGTTATAAAAATTCTGGAATAATCACTGGAAATATCTTTACGAACCAACCTGCAGGTGCAAACACCGCAAACTTTGGCACCAAACTAACCACTTTGGAATTAAAGGGCACGGCCGCTAGTGGTGGAGTTTTTGCGAAATTTCAAAGTAATATTGGCTCTGAAAACTTTGGCGAAACCTGGCAACTGACTCAAGGTAAATATCCAAAGATATACAATCTAGTTGAAAACTGCCCAAACGCCTCGGGCATTGAATAGAAATAAAAAACATATCAAAAACACTCCAAAAACACTCCAAAATCACTCCAAAAACACTCCAAAATCACTCCAAAAACACTCCAAAAACACTCCAAAAACAATAAAAAAGACGCTTAAAAAATAAGCGTCTTTTTAGTTTAAC
>CAYJEF010000003.1:0-3742 GCA_964369125.1 uncultured Christensenella sp. | reverse complement strand
CACTCCAAAAACAATAAAAAAGACGCTTAAAAAATAAGCGTCTTTTTAGTTTAACTTATGTCACGCGTGGAAAATATTTAAAGAAATTAAAAACTATTCTGCGTCTTTGTTTTCTTTTTGCACTTTTTCAAATTCGGCAAGAATCGCAGCCCTAATCATTTCTCTGGTTTCGGTGTTTAGTGGGTGAACGGTGTCTTTGTATTCCCCGTCCAAAGTTTTTCTGCTTGGCATTGCGATGAAGTAGCCTTGGTTGCCTTCGATAATTTTGATGTCATGCACCACGAAGCAATCGTCGATTGTCATTGATGCCACGGCTTTCAGTTTTTGGTCATCTTTCTTCACCAGTCTCACTCTAATGTCTGAAATGTTCAAAGTAGTATACCTTCCTTTTTCCCGCCAATGTATATTTGGCTAGTTAAATTTTATATTATTTTCGCGTTAAAAGCAAACAAATTTAATAAAATGTTCATATAAAATATTGTGCAAGAATATTTAGAAAATTATCACAGTATTTTTTTTGTGGGTATTGGTGGCATAAGTATGAGTGCACTCGCCGTACTTCTAAAATCCCAAGGCAAAGAAATTTTAGGAAGTGACGTTATAAGGAGCGATGAAACTCGTCGCCTAGAAAGCCTTGGCATTAAAGTCTACATAAAACATAAATCTTCTCACATTCATAATAAACTGGATTTGGTGGTATTTTCAGGTGCAATTCGTCAGGACAACACGGAACTAATAAGGGCAAAAAATCTCGGGATAAAGACGATGGAGCGCTCGCAACTCTTGCGTATTATAAGCGACGAATACGAGAATGTTATCGCAGTGTCGGGAACTCACGGAAAGACCACCACAACCGCTATGATTGCACACATTTTTTGCACAGCAAAACTTAATCCCACTGTTCATATTGGCGGAATGGCTCTTCAAATTGGGGGCAATATTTTGGTGGGCGGTCAAAAATATTTCATAACAGAGGCGTGCGAATTTCGCGATAGTTTTCTCACTCTCTCACCCGCGGTATCCGTCATCACGAATTTTGAAGAGGAACACCTTGATTATTTTGGCAATTTTGAAAATATTTCAAAGTCTTTTTGTCAGTTTTGTGACAACACAAAGTTTGTTTGCTTCGCATACGAATCTTGTGAAAAATATATTGGGGCAAAACCGAACGTTGTTTATGTGGGATCAAAATCCAGTTATCACTTGCAAAACTTGCGACTAAACAACGCCAAAAAGTATTCTTTTGACGCATATAATGGGGACGAACTTATCGGCAAATTTGACCTAAACGTCCACGGCGAATACAACGCCAAGAATGCTCTTATGGCGATTTGCGTCGCACGGCAATTTGGCATTGACGTCGAAATTATTAAGTTTGCGTTGTCTTCGTTTTTCCCTGTCCACCGTCGTTTTGAAAAGGTTGGAGAATATAACGGAAATATTGTAGTTAGCGACTACGCCCACCACCCAACGGAAATTGCGGAAAGCATCAAAACTTGCCGTGAAGTTTTTGAACGAAAAATCATTTGCATTTTTCAGCCTCACACCTACTCACGCACTAAAAAACTCATCGATAAATTCACAAAATGTTTTAATAATGTGGATAAACTTTATTTAGTTTCCACCTATCAAGCGCGAGAAAAATATGACAGCGAGGGCAGTGCAAAGTTTTTAAAAGACAAAATATTAAAAAGTTCACCTGAGTTTAAAGTTTATGGCGATTTTTCATTAAAACAAACATTAAAAGAAATTAAAAAGATTAAATCGACTGGCAATGTCCTGCTATTTTTAGGCGCCGGAAATGTGGAAGAATTATCGCGAATTTTGTGCAAAAAAAGAAGGCAGTGATTGCCTTCCTTTAAAATAACTGCAAAATTATAGGTTGTGGCGTTTTTGGAATCTTTCCACTTTACCGTTTGCGTCTACAATCTTCTGTTTTCCAGTGAAAAATGGGTGGCATTTGTTGCAAATGTCAACTTTAATTTTATCCCCTGGTTTTGTTGATTTTGTCACAAACTTCTCACCGCAAGCACATTCCACTTCCACTTTGTGATAGTTTGGTTGTATTTCAGCGTTCATAATAAGCCCCCTTTAAACATAACAATTTACAAAATTGAGTATAAAACAAAAATCCCGTCAAGTCAATGTTTTTTCATTTAATTGTTTAATGTTATTTGACTTTATAAATACATATAAATATAATGAATGTGAAGTAGAGTTTGTGAAGGAGTATTTATGAAGAAGGGTGCGGTAAAATTCTCGGGTCTTTTGACTATGATAATCTCGCTTATTTTGTTTGTCTGTATGGCGCTCATTCTCTTATTGCTGTTTGAGGTTTTGCCTTTGCCTGAAAGTATTTCTCAATATATCTATCTTGCATATGCTATTACAGTCGGTCCACTTCTGCTTGTTTTCACTGAATATTTATCGGTTAATCTAAATTTACTGCCAAATATTATAACTATTGTTTTTGCCTTATTCACGCTGTTTATGACCATTTGGGGCATAAAAGAAATGACACTGTCAAAGAAATCCGACGAAGATTTCGCGAAGTGCAAGAAAACTTGTTCATTCGTGATGGTGCTAAAATTTTTGTTTTTCTTCTATAATTTTGCTGTTTTAGTTATGTCATTTGTTTTGCCAGAAATTAAATTGGTGTTTGAAATATACAATGCTTTCATTGGCGTGCAATATCTTTGCCAGATTGTAATTGGCGCCATTATGATAATCACTTTTATTTGCTTTATTGTGCCGGTTTTGAAATTTAGAGAGGCGTCAAAGTTAATTAAAAGTGGTGCCATCGAGCAAAACAATAATTATGGCACAGACTTGCCCGCTCAACAAACAATTCCTGACGGCACGGTTTATCAAGCACCATACTACAATGTTGTTCAAAATGAACCATTGCGTCCCGGCGAGGTCCTTGGCACAGAGCAACCTTTGGGCGA
The DNA here is from genome assembly GCA_964369125.1 of uncultured Christensenella sp. Lineage (GTDB taxonomy): Bacteria > Bacillota > Clostridia > Christensenellales > UBA1242 > UBA7862. The sequence goes on along the minus strand of CAYJEF010000003.1, from coordinate 794 downwards.
GAACGCAATCATAATTGTTCCGGGGCAAAATGGAGTGCCACAAAACATCACACAAAAGGGCATAAATGACTTAATTCGCCTTGAAAGACTAAGACAAAACGGCACCTTAGACGAAGAAAACTACAATGTTATGAAGCAAAAGATTTGCGCTACAAACGTTGCAAAATAAGTTTTTAATAATTATAAAAATCCACCAACTTCTGGTGGATTTCTTCTAATAATTCAAGTTTGAATATACGCCATAAATTTCTGCACTATCTAATATTTTTCCTTTCATTTGCTTCTCAAGATCTTTTCTTGAGAAATTTCCAACTAAATTTAGGTCACTTGATAGCGCATAGACCGCTAGCCTATATTTGTGCGGTTTATCCAGTGGACAAGGTCCCCCATAGCAGTTTTCTTTCCACAAATTTTGCCCTTGAATAAAATCATACGCTGTTTCGCTTTCATTTTCTTCTAGTTTATTTCTGTGAAGGTTGGCAATCAACCAGTGATCCCACATAAAACCACAGATTTCTTCTGCTTCCGCGTCGTCAAAAATTATGGCGAAAGATTTTGTGTTTTTGGGCGCATCTATTATTTGCAGGGGAAAGGAAAGGGTCGGCATACCAAAGCGTTTCTCGCGTCCGCGTTTTCCGTATTTATCTATAATCACGCCACCAATAAATGCGGTTGTTTGTATCTCCATTTTATCCTCCGTTTTTTTAAATTATACAACATTTTTTCAATTTTGTTTCAAACTGTTTCAAAAATTTTAACTTATATGTATAATTATATTTGATTAGGAGTGAAAA
>CAYJEF010000002.1:0-34640 GCA_964369125.1 uncultured Christensenella sp. | reverse complement strand
TCCCTCACTATTAAGTCTTCCAAGAAGAGTTGGATGCTTATGATGAGCCGATAGCTTCATAGCTACTAACCCATTAACTTCTTGAGGGAAATCATCTTCATCTTCTAATTCTACAAATAGAACTTTATTATCTAAAAGATTATTATTAAAAATTTTTATATTAAAACTATTAAATATTACAAGAAATATAATACAAAAAATTAGGGTTTTTTTTGCCTAAATTTATTTTGAGTTTTAGGACGCTAGTGTTATTATATATTATATAAAATTATACTCTTCTAGTTATTATATTTTTACTGCAATTTGTAAAGACTACTAAGGAGGAAATGATGTCCACCACAAATATAAATTTTCAGGGTGACAGGCAAAAAGACGCAAGCGTAAAACAAACACCTGCGCCACTAAAGCGTGGCAATAAATTCGAAAAACCAAGACCTACAAAGAAGGCCATTTTGCTGGCGGTCATTTCTGTTTTGGTGGTTACATTTGGCATCGTCTTTGGCGTTATGATGTTTTCAAAAAAAACTTACACCGTTCGCTTCGAGACGGGACCTTTTGCGACACAAGAAAATGTCAATGTGGCGGAGGGTCGATATTTTACTTTGCCACAATCTGCTAACATTGTTAGCGACGAAGGCACTACTACGCTTGCGGAATTTGACGGCTGGTTTTTGGACGAAGATAGATTGGAGCGTTATTCGCGAGGTCCAGTGAATACGGATATGACTCTTTATGCAGGATACAAACTCGGCGAAGTGACTTGCCGGTTCTATGCAGAAAACAATTATAACCGAAACGGCGGGGATATTTTCCTTGGCGAGATTAAGACAACGTATTATACGGGCGAAATAAATTTCGACGATGTCGCGGATATGATTCGCAACCTTTCGTTTAGCGTGATTGAAAATGACGCGACAAGACAACTTTATGCCAATAATGACAAATTGTTTAGGTTTGACGGCGCAAACGAGGAGATTATCAATGACGCCACGGCGACATATACAAAAGCCGACTATGTGAGATTTTTGGAAAACTACTTTGAAATTACAACGCTAACTTCCACGAATGTTGCGAATAATTTGAGAGATAACGATAATGTACAGACCGTGGGAGATTTGGAGATTTTAACTTTGACGGAAGGAAATAGCATTATTACGCCGTCCAAGAATATGGCATTTAGGGTGAATTTAACACCACAAAAAGTGACATTGGTGTATCATTCCAACCAAGACACGGTAGAGACATACTACGACGCCGTGTCGTATCCAGAGGGTTACGGAACCCCAGAATACGACGACAAAATCGCCACAAAAGAAACTACATACGGAAAACTTAACTACAATTTGCTGGACGATTTTAGGGTTACGGACTTTATGCAGACAAAACCGCTCTATCACAAGTTTAGCGGGTGGTCGATGTCGAAAACTTCGGGCACTGGTCAATATTCGGTGGCGCGAATTGACAGGGAATTTTTGCTCGACGAGACTTATATTGACTTTTATGCCGTGTGGGAGGAGATTAGTATTCCGCTTGTTATAAAAGACCCTGCTCCAAATGGCGGGGACTTACTGAGTAGCACGAGTGTCACTGCCGGAAGTGCGAAAATGCTGACGGACTGGGCGGGCGAGAATTTTGAAACAACTGTGATAAAGGCGGGATATGCTCTCGTTGGGTTTGTAGACAAGACGGGCAACTGCTATGCAAAAGACTTTGAGATTCCAGCCGACGTCAACCTTTGGACAGAGCCATATTATGACCGCGACTATTTCTATATGGGCAAGCGAGGTGCGATTGTGCTTTTTGCTCAGTTTGTGAAAATTGTTGTCTCTACGGAAATTTTTGTGGGTGGCGACATTATTGACGAAGTTACTGTCCCGACGAATGCGGAACTAGCGCAGTTGTTTGGTGTGAATTTCAACTTAAGTGACCCCGAGTTTTCGTATGACGGGGAAATTTCGTATTCGTTTGACGCGCAGAATATGAAGATAACCATAACAAACTTGCTGGTGGGTGCCTCGATTATTTTGCCGGAGTTCATTAGACCAAACTACGACTTGAGTTCTTATCTTGTCAAAAACGACTCTTATATTGCGGGCACTCGGCTATCTATTACTGAAGTGCTTTTGTCAGACGGCAAACTTATTGCAAACATTAACTGGACGGGGCAAAACAGAGACGTCGTCGTGAATTTTTATGAGATTGACGACGAGTTTGTGTATAAAACTGCACGTGTGCCATATGGTTCGCTTATATATATCGAGGTCACATGCGTAAAAAACAGCAATGTCACCACAGTTACTGTGACATTAAAGCAAAGCGCAAACGCCACCAGTTTTATCTCTCAAATGGTTCAGCAACGAACGGGCTATGATTTTGTGGGATTGTATTCGCTTGCCACGGGTGGCGAAAATATCGTGGAAAACGATGGACAAAGCGAAATGAAGACGAGCAAAAGAATAGACAAGAATTTTGGCGAAATTTTTGCGCGTTGGGAAAAGCAAAAATATGCCGTGAATTTCGTCTTAAACGGTGGGGAATATGAGGGTTCAAACAGTAACTTTACAATTACCGAAGTTTTGTTTGAAAGCGAAATAACTCTCCCTAACGAAAACGAAATGACATATTCGGGTTATTACTTCGAGGGCTGGGCGACAAGCGAAGAAAACGCCGAGCACAAGATTGTTACTTACGAATTTGACGGCGAATTAAATGCCGTCATCGAAAATAATATGACACTCTACGCCGTGTGGGTGGACGTTACATATGTGAAAGTTTGCCTTTATGCAAACAGGACGCAAACTGCAAACATTGCTGTATCACGAGGGGGCGAGTTTGTCCTTGCGGGTGATGAAATTTCGGGGTATAATTTCACGCATTTCAACACCCTTGCAAACGGAGAGGGCGACGAATTTTTAGCGAGCGAAGAAACAAATCAACTGAAAGATTTGAATATAAACATTGATGGCGAATATGAACTGTTTGCTATGTTTTATGTTTTAAACTTCACGAAGGGCGACGATGACGGCAAGGCAGGGGCTGGCGGGGTCTCTCCAGCAATTAAAAGAATGGCGTATGGCGCGCAAATTTCTATACTCCCACAAAACACATTCACTTGCACCGAGTATTATAAATTTGCTAGTTGGACGCTAAATGACGCAGTGGTTGCAAATGGACTTGTTTTATCTTTGCAATCAACGGGTGTGGAACTTTTAAGCGCAAACGTAAATAGTTCCGTCCTATTTGTGGCGAAATGGGAGCCAAAAACGGTGACAGTCAAAATATACAACAGCAAGCAAGACGCTACCATAAACCTTACCCCAAAGACATATTTTGACATAACTGGTCCCATGTCTCGCGAGTACACTTTGTCTAAAAGCAACGGCAGATTGCCAGTTACAAACGGCAAGGAAATCGATTTTATTATCGACCTCGCCGAAACCACAGCGTATTATTATGATACATTTGGAGAACAGGTTGTTTTAAGCGTGCCGGAACCAAACTCTACAATGTCAAAAGATGGCGACAAATATATATATAAAATGTATATCGCAACAAAGAAAAATGTAACCTTTAAGGCTAATAACGGCACTAACCAAAGCATAGTGGAATATGTGGGGACGAGTTATGACACAGCGGAATATCCAAATTTTGTCGTTTTAGCCGTGGACATTACTTATGATTATGCTCTTGATATGGCGTCCAGATTTACATATTTGCACAAAGTTTTCACTCACTATTCGGCAAACTCTATTGTGACTAGAATTACCGAGGGTGGCGAAGTGGAAATTTTGGACAATGTTATTTTGCCGGACTATGTGCTTAAAATTGGAAGTGACACAACGTTTACGTCCAACTGGGACGACGCCGAATATACCCTGAACTTTATTGATAATATTGGCACAAACGCAACTCAGCAAGCGTTGTTGAAATATGGTGAAGAGTTTATAATTGAAGAATTATTTAACATTACCGACAGACAGTATTTTAATGGCGTTTACTACACGTTTTCAAGAGTCCTCATTGGCACTGAGTCTGCCGATATAACTTCTAGCATTTCGTTACTTTCAAAGTCGGAATTTGGGCTGTTTGCTAACAGCGACTTTGACGACGGTGAGTTGGTGCTTACGGCATTTTGGGAAGAGAAAACATACATAGTTTTAGTCGATTTGGGAGGTGGCTCTTGGTCGGACACGGAAAATCAAAAACTACAAAACTATGACGCCACATATAGCACGGACGAAAACGGATTTTTGATTTACAAGCGAACATACACCTATATAAATACTAATGGCATACTTTTGCCCTATGAAGGGCTCTCGCGCGTGGGGTTTGATTTTGTTGCATTTTCCGTTGTGGACGGGCTGGGCGAAATAACAGGCACTGCTTATAGCGGTTTGAGGTATGATTTAAACGAGTTTGCCACCCCAAAACTTTTTGAGGCGCAAAATGAGAGTGACACCGTGCATATTCGCGCATTGTGGCAAGAATATTTCACCGTGCAGTTTGGCGCAAACGGCGGAAGCACGAGCGTGCAAACAATCCGTCAGCAAGTGGTGACGGGCGAGGACGCGGGCGACGATTATATTTCGTTTTCATTAACTAACGACGGCGCGACATCATACACTGGCAGGAATTTCGCGGGGTGGTACTATACGTCTGATATTTCAAGTCTTCCAACTGAAATGTCAAACCTTATTAGTTGGGGAGAGACGGCGACAATAACAAGGCAACTCATAGCAAATTATGGCAACAATGAAACAAGGACGATAACGCTCTATGCCATTTGGACGCACACGGTTACGTTTAGTTTTGTTGCGCCTGCTTCGTTCCCGCAGGGTGTGACGGTTACGGCGCATTATGACCCAAACAGGGTGGAAAGCAGTGACACGAGTTTCATAAAGGAATATTATGCTGGGAGTCAACTCTCTTCAAACGATATAAACAATATATATTTTGAAATAACTGGCACTAGTCACACATTCGCGGGTTGGCTTCTTGGCGCTGCAAAAGTGCCCCCTGTTACAATAATAAGTAACTGTACTCTCGTGGCGGATTGGGTTGCATCTGTTGTAAATATTGAACTGAAAGTCTACGACACAACTCAAAATAAATTTGTTACGCGCCACACTTTCACAAAATTTGCGGGAGAGACAGCGAATTTAAACACCTCCTATATGACTGCAGTGGGTTCACTCCCAAGCACCAAGGGTTACAATTTCTTGGGTTGGGGGGAGGAATATTCGCCAAACATTGTGAATGAAAATGTGACGAATGTGTATACCACTTCTTTCGCCGTGACAGGGGATAATAGCAATGTCACCCTTTATGCCGTGTATGAATTTGGCAGGATTATGGTGGTGTATGACAAAAACGGTCCTGCAAGTTATGGACTTGGGCAAGTGAAAGAGACTGTTAGCGGGCTGTTGCCAGACGGCGTCACGCCAAAACCAATCCTTTATGGGAGCGTTTACAACATAAACCAAAACATTCCATATGTGTATGAATACTATGAGATTGTGGGTTGGCAGACTTCTGCATCGGGGCAAAACCTTTACACTTCGCACATTACTTTTGACAATTCAATGCTAAACTTTTTAACATTGCAAACTATTGAGGGTGTGCAATATTATGTGTTCACTCTGTTCGCAAGATGGTCTAGGCAGATAGCAATCGTGGAAATAAACTTGGACGGCGGGGAGTTTTTAGAGAGTATTTACACATACTACGACCTAAATTCCAGCCAAAACAGTGAGAATTTGAAATCTTACAACATAAACGGCGGACTTTTGACCCTTGAGGTGAAAGTGGGCGGAAGGTATAAACTGCCAACTATCTCTAATGTGGCGAAAGCATATCACCAACTAAGCAATTTCGTTGACGCGAGTAACACCACATATTTCGCGGGCGACACCGTGAATTGTATCAACAAGACAACAGTGCAACTTCAGGCAGTGTGGGTGCAGATGGTGACAATGAAAATCTATGCAAACACGTCGGCTAGCGACACTCAATTTGTATCGTTCACTGCGCCATATGGCACGCAAGTTATGTTCACAAAACCAAGCAATCAATCGCCAAAAATCAACGATACAGTGATAAACTTCACGCGTGTAAATTACAACCTTGATTCTTATAATAACCTAAGTAACGGCGAGGGCGACCCCTTTTCGCTGAGCACATTTACAAAATATTATATGAAGCAACCAGACTTTAACATTGACGCAAGTGGTGTTATTTCGCTTTATTGCGTTTGGGTGGGCGTTAATGTAAATGTTGTCGTGAATATGGCGGACAATGGTGGACTTTTGGGCGTGCAAAGTAGGTCGCAAACTGTCACGAACGTTTATCGCTTTGGCGACGAAATTAACCTACTTAGCGACTTTTATGTTGACACAAGAAACGAGCGCGCCGATGGCGACGTGGGCTATGAATTTTCGCACTATGAGGACGAACGTGGCGGAGAATATTATATAAGCAGTCCAATTTTTAGGACTCTTGACTACGGTTTTAATGCCACATACTATTTCACAGCGCAATGGTCGGAGGTAATTTTTGAACTCACTTATGACTTCTCGGGTGGGGAATTTTCGGGCGAATTTGTGGGGCAAACATACGAAGATGTGACCTCTATTACGCTTAGTTATGCCTATAAATCCTCGGTGGACTATTTGGATATGACGGCTGAGGGACTTGTGTGTGTGCATAGTCTCGACAAAAACAGGACGTATCCAGTTTATACGTTTATAAACTTTTTGAATATGCTGACAGGCGACATTGTCTCGGGGAGTTTTGTTATGCCCGCAGGTGATATAACACTGGTTGCAAACTGGCAAAGCAAAGATTTTGCAATTGAAATAGACCCAAAAGGCACGGCACTTGGTACAACGGCGACAAACGCCAGTTATACCCTTGACCCACAAGCAACATACGATTATCCGCTTTCTCTTTCGGACGGCAAACTTATTTTATCCGGGCTCAAAATGCAAAGTGAGGTTGATTTATCGAAATTGCCAACCCCTTCAAACTTTGGTTTTTCATATGAATACTTTTATTTGCTAAATTCTAGGACATACACAAAGACGACTACCACTGTAACAAGTGAGGACGGCAAAGAAATTCAATATGACGAACATAACGCCATTGTGTTTGGCAAAGCGGGGACATTTACCTTAGGTTACTATGACAACGAAAATAATCTTTTAAATTTCGACGCTTTCTACGTGGAGCAGGGCGACTATTTCTTGCTATCGATGCCACTATATTGGTCAAATGTGGAATACACCGTGTCGTATGAGGCTACCTTGCCTTCTTTAGAGAATGAGTATAACGTGGACGCGTCGGGGCAAATATCTTTGCCAACTCCAGATTATGTAAGCACCGCCACCTTTGTCTATCAGGAGGCTTCGAAACTGAACGAGGGTTATTTGCTCTTTGGTTGGACGCAGATTGGCTGGTCCATCAAGCAAAAATTGAGTGAACAGACGCTAGAAAACTGCTTCTATTTTATGGAAACCTACGACCCAAACATTAAAGGTGACGTCTTAAATACCGAATATATTTATAACCTAACAAACGTCGACGGCGAGACGGTGAAACTCTATCCAATATGGTGTCAAAACGAATACACTATTGATTTTAGCGACAGACTTTACACAAACAGCAATCAAGAAGTGCCATTTTTGTATGACGGGACATATACGCTAGGTGAACTGTTTGCATTCGGCGGAGAAACGCTGGCGCTTACTGCTTTTGATTTTGAAGCCAATACCTATGTGCAATTTGCTGGTTGGAAATATACAAACGCGCTTGGTGTGGAAATATTATTAACGCAAACTGAAAACTTACTGTTCTCGTGTGGCGTTGGCGGGATTTTCTCGCAAGCACACATGAGCGGACAGAGTGGCGCTCTTGTTGTGTCGGCGGTTTGGGAAGAAATGTCATATACATTAAGATTGAACTTGAATGGCGGAATGTATAACACCAGCGAATATGGCTTTAACTATTACTACGACGACACCGAGGGGGTGAAATCATACCTTATTGAGAAAGATATTATATATTCGCTTTTGAAATCTGGCGTGTCACTTACTGAATATTTTGAACTCGACGAAGATATGCTTATTTATCGCGACGCGAACGGCAATATTTTCACTTTCGCGGGCTGGTCGTTTGGCGGGGATATTAGCGAACTATTCTATCCAGCACTCTTTGAACAAGACGAAATGATATTTGCAAAGGGTAGCCCTTCCATTAGGATTGAACTCACAAGTGGCATTATTACGCCAAACTATGTGTTTTGTCTAAATGCAATGTGGAATTATTACAAACTCACGGTGGACGCAGACGGCGGAGAGATTGACAGCGGAGTTGTCACTGTGCAAGAAACAATCGGTGGGATAAGTGTTCGCACCAAAACTGCTGGTGGTGTAAAGTGGATTTTTGCTAGCGACGACAAGTCGGTGTATACTTATACATATTATATGTCCACAATTACGCTTGAAGTGGAGGGCGTGTATTCGTGGTTTGTGAAAAATAACTATCACGTGAATGCTGAGGGAGACGAGAATTTTGAGGTCACGGAAGAAAGCATAAAGGCTGTGCCTTGGCAGGGCAACCTGCGATATATTTCGCTGAACCCAGACAAAGTGGAGGTAGTTTTAGATTACACGCAATTAACCAATAAAGAGACAACGGTGCTAAATTATGGCAAAGCAGTAGTGGGTTATGCCGAGGCGACCAGTCCAACTGGCAGTTCTTACGAATATATTTATAATGCCATTAACGACACTGGCTCGTTTGTGCCGTTTGCTCTATTAGAGGCGGGCAAAGTTTACTATGACGCCGTGTCAAACGGTCTTGTTCTCATCGCGCGCTTTGGCGACGTCATTCCTTATATGCTTATAAACCAAATTACGTTTAACGTGGCGGGTTTTGAGGGTTGGACGGACGGAATTTATAATTATTCAACTATGGACTTAACTTTGAACGATTTTATCGCGGGCGACAACAACAAAATTATTCTTTTAAAAGGCATTTGGGACGATGTTCTTGTAAATTATAACCTTGGCGGCGGAGAATATAACGGCAACTTGACAATTACGCCAAATTCGTTTATCAACGGTAGCATAATTTTGGACGAAGAAAACGAAACGTATATCGCCACACTGCCTCCGCGCAAACCTGACATTCACACTGATTATGGTCCATATAAATATGGCTACAATTTCCTTGGGTGGTCGGACGAATATGTGAATTACAATTCATACAATAGTGCCGTGCAGGGCGGAACAACGGTGACGCTTTATAATCCAGCGGACGACGGCGGACAGGAATATAGTTTTGCGAGAAGTGTTGGAATGAATAGCAGGACATTATATGCCATTTGGCAACCTTTGACTATCTCTTTCAAGTTCGTCTCGTCAAGGAATAGCGATGAACAAATTATAAATGAAAAGATTGTGCAAGGATACTTCGGCGAAACTATAAATTTCTTAAGTTCAAACGACGCAGACGTAAGCACATGGTCTAAACCGGGCGAATATTTCATTGGCTGGAGGATTTTTATTGCACCAAATCAACACAACTATGCTCCTAATTATGAATATCTTATTTCTGAATCAAATATCAAAAGTGATTTCGGCTCCAGTGTTATTATTACAGAAGGCATAACTTTCACCGTCTATTCCGTTTGGAACAATTCCAGAGTGAATATACAAATCGTGCTTGGGAACGACAGTGACTATAAATACTTTGGCGACAGTGTGTTAAATGTCTATAACAGCGCAACTATCGGCAAATATTTCCTTATTGAAGGCAAGTCTCTTGAGCAAGAATTTATTACGCCAGTTCTCGAGGAAATCTATTGCTTTGGCAAAGTGGCGATCAAATATACCAGCAGTAAAATTCTCTACGACCTTGGCAGTAGTGACCCAATAAGACTCAGCATAGACAAATGCACCGCAAACGCCGACGGCACTTATACCTTGACGCTGAACGTCGTGTGGCAAGAGGCAGTGTGTTATATCGAAAACTATTATAGTATGAGGTCGGGCACCGAGAGATTTTACTATAATTTTGCAAGTGCGCTTGGCGCTACTCAAAACGACCCAGAGATCGCAACAAAGAGTTTAGAGCAGAACCCATACACAAAGATTGTTATTCTAAACAGACTTAGTCAGTTTGAAATAATTAATCAAATAAACCTGACTAACATAAAACTCATTATCGCGCTTTACAATAACCCTGAACATACGGAACTTATTGTAAACAGCGAATTTATGTTTACTCGCGCGCCGTCTTTTTCGGGTGACAATGTGTTTAATGTTACGGGCGGAGTGTTGGAATTTGAGGGCAGTGAGAATGGCACGTTCACTCTAAACGGATATTCTGCAATGCCAACTGGCGCGTTTATAAAACTGAATGCTGGGACACTCGTGCTTTGCAAAGATTTTGTGATTAGGAACAACAAAAATAGTTTGACTAATTTCGGTGGTGCAATATTTGCAGAAAATGGCTCGCGAATTATATCTAACGGTGCGCAATTTATAGGCAACAAACTTCAAACTTTGTCCGCAAACTTGTATGGCGGAGCGATATATTTAAACAATTCAACCCTTGTTCTAAATTCTGCAATTTTCGCGAACAATTCTGTGGAGTCGACGCTTGGCGCATATGGCGGAGCGGTGGCGATGGAAAACGACAGCGTTATAACCTTTGGCGACGCAAATTTCTTGTCAAATATAGCGACGTCTCTTTCGGGTTCGTCCTATGGTGGGGCAGTGTATCTAAAGAACTCTTTTGCAAGCACGCTTAATGACGCCCAGAAAGTGACTTTTGGCAAAGGCACAAATGACGCGTCGGGCAACAGTGCCATATATGGCGGGGCAATCGCGGTGGACGGCAATGCGTCCGTCTCTGTCGGCGACGTCATTACTTTCGACAAATTCATTGTGCAATATTCCACCTCGACATATGGTGGCGGGATTTATGTGACTAATGCGGTTTTGAATATAAATAACATTGAATTTTCAATGAATACGGGACTCGGTTCTGGCGACTCGTTTGGTGGCGCGCTGTATGCTGAATTTTCTTCTACCGTTACGGTTACCGAGGGTAGTTTTTACTTAAACTCCGGCACGCAGGGCGGAGCAATTTATTCGAGTTCAAATAATTTGACTATAAATGGCGGGATTTACAATTATAATATGTCAAACGCTTCGTCCGGCGCTGGTGGAGCAATCTACATTATTGGCAGTGTGGGTAATTTTGCAAAACTTAATGTCAATGGAGCGGACGTCGGCGGTAATTATGCTGTAATGGGTGGTGGCATTTACGTTGGCGAATATGCAACGCTTATCGTGGACGACTATACCGACGCTGAAGGTGTGGTTATTGGCACTTACTTCCACGGCAACCAAGCAAATAACGGCGGGGCGATTTATTATTCTGGAACACAAATTGCGGAAAGCGACGAAAATTACAGCACACTTGTTTCAAGGATAAATAGTGCGGAGTTTGTGGGTAATGTTTGCCAAAGCGCTGACGGTTCGTTTAGCAATATGACATATCGTGGCGGTGCAATTTCTATGATTAGTGGCGTATTATATTTGGGCGGAACGCACATAGATACAGACGGCAAAATGTCCTCTACAGTTATGTTTTATGGCAACGGCGCACACTACGGCGGTGCTGTGTATGTGGCAGGTGGAAATCTCAATATTCTTGGTGCAGACATTGGAATATTCCACATTGACGAACTGGACAATAGCGAAATGGGCGAGGACGATGAATCACTCGACGAAGCACTCGCTATTGGGCTATTACAACTGGAAACGGCAAGAGATAACGCTATTAGTGACATAAATACCGACGCCACATTGTCTCCAGAACAGAAATCGGTTGCTATTAAAGCAGTGAACGACGATTACGAAGCGGGGTGTGCGCAACTGACTGCCGAAATCGAAAGACGCAAGGCAGAGGGTGCCGACCCAACTCTTGTGGAAAACTATCTTGGCAACTATGGCTACACGGGTGCTGGACTATACGTCGCGGGCGGAACTGTGGATATGGATTTTGGCAATTTCTTTGGCAATATGGGCTATGACAACGCCGGAGCAATCTACAACGCTGGAACATTATATCTTGGCAGTGTCGTAATTAAAATGAACACCAGCCTAAACAACATTTTGATATATAACGACGGCGAACTTGAGTTTGACGGCAACGTAATATTGGGAGAGGGGCAAAAGATATTTGTTAATTTTGTGTCGTATGTGGACACAGACGGCAAGCAGGTGGACGAATATAAATATTTGACCATTTCAAGCGGGATTTATAACGAACTGACAGTGCCTGTCGTAATTGACTTTCCGCGTGAAGATTTTGTGCTTGGCAAACCTATTGTCAAGTTCACAAATATTTCGGTGTTTAACACAGTAAATGCTTTGTTCGAGGGAGGTTACACGCCGTTTAAAATTCACAACGAAGTGGATTTCATTTTGATTGTTGACATTGTGGGCAAGGCGCTCGTGCTTGGGTTCCCAAATTACTCGCTGTTCTATCGGGACATCAGCGCTGATAGCGCCGAACTCGACATCACTGGTTCGATGACTTTCACTTATAACGACACTGTTTCTCAACGAGATTTACTAGACAAATCTCTAGGGAACAATCCAATACGCGAGGGGTATAACCTCGTTGGGTGGGCGATTTATGTGGAGAGGGACGAACTTGGGAATATCATTTCGTTTGGTCGACCAAGTCCTGCTTCAAGCGTTGAAGTCTTTGAGGTTATGGCATTGTCCACCGACCCATATTACACCAATTTCGTCTACGTGACACGAGTGGGGCAAACATATGCCACGTTCACGTCGGCAGTGGCTGGCAAGGCACTTCCAAACCACAACATATATATATACGCCGTGTGGGAGCCTGTGGAGTTCACGGTCTACTATCAATATGACACCGTATTCGACAGATATCCCGGCACGACATACTACTCTATCGACGGCAGACAACTGACGGACGACAACTTGCTTTTACTATCTCAAACCGTCAAGTATGGCAAGACGTTTAGGTTGCCACAATCAAGCACACTAAGCAGTGTGGAGTTTGTGCATTATGAGGACGTGACTGTGACATATCTTGGCTCTGTCCCAATAAGAGTGGTAGACAAACAAACCACATATGAGGAATCAGATATTTACTTCGACGCAAACCGCGATAAATATTACTATACCACCGCTGATAGTCTTGTATATTATATTGATACTGGTACAAAAGCATTCACGGTGTTTTCTAAACCAAATATGGCACTAAACAATGCCGACGCGTATAAAGATGCAAATATATACCCTGAAAGTATAAGTTTTACGGACGCCGATACAACTGTTACACTCAACATTACCGTCGAAAATGAGAAATATGTCTTCATATACAATTCTCTAAAATATTACTTGCGACAAAATTATCGTCCAGATGGCTTCTATTTCAAGCAATATGTTTTGGGCGGGAATATTTATGTGCCAAATCAAGAGATTACTGTAATAAAAACCAATCCAAACACAAACACCGCCGACAGACGTATTTATGTGACCATTTACTTTACAAAAATGTCAGTTGAAGTGGTCTTTGATGCAAACGGAGGAACGGACGGTAGCACGACATTTAGCATAACGAAAAGCGTCGGGACAAAACTCGTTTTGCCAAACTCATATTCGTCGACGCCTTACGACAATATCGAAAGATTTTTCTACAAGCAAAATTCAGTGCTATTAGGCTTCGCACGCACGCCAAATGCTTCGGCGCCCGATTTTAGCCTTGGGCAAGAAATTACAATAATAGAGTCTTCCACGGGCGTTACCACTTTCTATGCCGTGTGGGGTCCAGCGGTGTGCTATGTGGAAAATGTTGTGAGATATAACAATAGATTTTATAACGTTTACTATACGTCGTTTAATGCTGCGTTCGATGACATTAACGCACAAATTTATAACGTTAAACCTGCAAGATATGTCGTGAAGATTTTAACAAGCGTTGTTGTAAATACGCAAGTGGATATCAGCGATAATGTTGCTATTTATGCGGTTAACAGTGGTCTCACCGTCTCGCCGGGCAGTGGACTTGGTGCAAATTTCACAATGTTCACGGTGAAATCAAGGGGTATGCTAACCCTAAGCGAAGGCTTAAATGGCGGGATACCTTACACCCTGTCGAACGCCAGAAATTTGGACGGCACGTTTGTGACGCGAAATGTCAGCCTTATAAAGGTGGAAGCCGGCGGAACTTTGGAAATATCTGGCATTAATATTGTGGGTGGCACGGCGCAAAGTAGCAGAAACGGCGGGGCGATTACCGTCAAAGGCACTGCAAACTTTTCAGGCGTGTCTTTCATCAATAACTCCGCCCAATCTGGCGGTGCGTTGTATGTGGAAAGTTCTGCTAATGTGCAAGTGACAAGTTGCTTATTTGGCACGGCGTCTCAAGGAAACACGGCGACGTTAAACGGCGGGGCAATTTATGCCGAAGCAGACGCGCATATTACGCTTTTTGGCGAAAATTCGTTTATCTACAACACGGCAAACTCTGGCGGGGCAATTTATGCGCTCGCAAGCGACATTATTCTTGGGAACACTTTGTTTGCATATAACACGGCGACGTTAAACGGCGGGGCGTTATATTTGGGAACCAATTTTGTGCTGTCACAAAATTCACAAAACAAGCCAACTTTTGAAAGCAATTTTGCAACAGTAGGCGGAGCAATCTACGCCACAAGCAAACTTGAAATTTTATTTGGCGAGATATTCCTTAAGAATACGGCGGGACAAAAAGGAGGCGCTATCTACAGCCAAACAAACCTCGTCATAAAATCTGGGCGTTTTGAGGCAAACACGAGTTCTAGCGAAAACGGCGGAGCAATCTACGCTATGGGCGTGCTAAACATCAATAGCGAAAACTGTGCTTCTGGCGAAAACACTTTGTTCATTCGCAACAGTGCAAACGCCTCTGGTGGTGCAGTGTATGCCATAGACGCGGTGGTAAATATCGCCGACGTATTGTTTGGTATGGGTTCCACTTCAAACGGCAACACGGCATATGAAGGCTGTGCAATATACGTAACCACCTCGCTCACAAATTATTCCAGTTTGAACATTTCGGGCGGGACAATAATTGAAATGAATTACAGCAAAAACGTCGTTGGCAACACCAGTGGTGGCGGAATTTACATAAATAATACCACGCTAATTCTTGACGCAATCGTTATAAGAAACGAAGTGGTGGCGGGTGCGGGCATATATGCAACGGGCAATTCCAGCATAATTTTGGGCGATAACGCGCGCGTTATGCACAATATTGCCACTTCTGGCGCAGGAATATATCTGGCGGGAAACAGTCAAATTGCGATGTCCAGCGGTGCACAAATCACTCAGAACGAAGCATATTTCGGCGGTGGAGGGTTATATTTTGCCACTGTAAACGTATATAGTTCATTGGGTGCTGGCAAGATATATCGCAACAAAGCGGGCAAGGCGGGCGCTGCAATATATATGTCTTCGTCCTCTGTAAAACTTACCTTAAACGGAGTGGAGATTACTGAAAACGTCATTTTGACCAATGCAGGCTATCAAACAAACCTCGCGACCGAAGTGTTGGGCGAAGAAATTTACATCGACAAAAACGCCACACTTGAAATTGCGTCTGGTGTGATTTTGGGCACTATTGGCATAAATTCCAGCGTGGAAGACTCGTATTCTAATGAAAAGGGCACTCTAGTTTTGTCGGGTACGGCATACGTAAAAGACATTTACGTGAAGAGATTTTCCGTCATTCGCGTGGATAATAATCTAACGAATGTGAGATATGGCACGGAAAAATCCACAATAAATTACATCGGTGCAAAAGACTTGGAACTCAAACAAAAACTGGAAAACGACGAGGTTGTGAAGTTTGCAAACATAAGCATACTTGAAAACTGCAAAGAATATTTTGTCTTAAACATAATCGACACAGGCGTGCTTGGAAACTATTGCCTCGACTACAACGAAACAGACTGTACACTCTATATCGCAAAAGTGGCGGAATATTTCTATCTTGAGAAAAATGGCGGAGAAATAACATTTGGCTCGCAAGTAAATTACGTGGCGGAATATGACGCGAACGGCAACTTCAAACGCTTTAAAGTGGCAATCGACCCAACTCAAACGTATTTTGTGACACTAAGTGAGATTTTTGGCACTAGAATTGGGTATGAAATGAGCGGAGAGTTTGTGGACAGTAAAAATAAAATTTACACCGCAAACAGTCTGCTTCCTGTCAAAGTTTTGACGCTAAAACCTCTGTGGGTAGAGCGTGTGGTGAATGTGTTTTCATTCTATGAAAATTCTAGCGGTCAAACGGTTACGACCGACCTTGGGTACTTGCGATTTACTGGGTCAATAGTGTTAACTGCACCAACGATGAGATATTGCACATTTGTGGAATGGGAACTTTCCTATCTTTCACCAAGCGGTATGGTTCATACGGGTATAACCTTTAATAACGCCCACAGATTTGAGTTAAAATATATGGACGACATCGCGAGAACCACGGAAATTGGCGGAGTGATATACACCTATGCCGAGGTCTTTAACCTCATTATTGCGCAGGGTGGCAGTAATTTATATTTTGAGGGTATATTTTCGTGGACACAAGTTACTATTGAAATTGACGCCAACGGCGGGATAACTAGCAATTTAATAGACAGTCCATACGATAGAATCGCGGGAGATGACCCACAAAACACGTGGATTTACACTGTCTTGCAAAAGGACTTGTTCGTCGACTATATAATCTTCATAGATGATTTCAAACGTGATAACCACATTGTTCTCTCTTTCTTCACGGGCGACGACGGAGTGTTTGACGGGGCAATTGACGAAAAGTATAACGACAGCAATTCTTCAATTAAGATAAGCAACATAACATACATTAAATTGCACTGCGAATGGATGGAAACAGTCGCATATATTAGGAAACCTTCCACGGGCGCCAGTGTAAACGAACCACGTTTTGTGTATTATCAAAACTTGACAGACGCCACAAACGCTCTTGTAAACGGCGACACTCTAGTTATAGTCAAACGCAACATTGAGATATACTCAAACATAACCATTTCACGAAATATCACTCTCACAAGCATTGCCGACGTTCGACTAGTGCGAATGGGTGCATTTAGCGACTATATGTTGTCGATAGGCGCGCAGGTGGAAATTACTTCGCCAGCCAACCTCGTTATCGACGGCGATAATATACTAACAAATTGCGCTGGAGTGTATGTTATGCCAAACGGAAACCTAACCATAGGCACGGGGGTAAAGATTATTAACCACGCATCCTCGTCAAATGGCGGTGGCATAAAATCCGCGGGTGTTTGCACATTAAACGGCGGGGAAATCAGCGCAAACTCGGCGCAAAACGGCGCTGGAATATATCTGGCGGGAACGCTTATAATTAAGGGCTCAACAAAAATAAACGGGAATACGGCAACGGTTAACGGCGGTGGCGTATATATGGCGTCGTCCACGTTTGAAATGCAAGGCGGAGAAATTATAGGTAACGGCGCAATTAAGGGCGCAGGTGTTTATTTTAGTAGCAGTAGTAATAGCAAAATGACAGGCGGAATTATTAGCACAAACACGGCATCGAGCGCAGGTGGCGGTGTGTATTTGTCGGCAAACTGCGCGACGTTTACGTTTGGCGCAGGAATCATTGCAGAAACCACGTTTAATATTTTTGGCAACTCCGCAATTTATGGTGGCGGGATTTACGTGGAGGGCAGTAACTTGAATACCATTGTTGTTGCGAACATAAACGGCGTGGTCGTTAAGGGCAACTCGGCGACATATGGCGGTGGCGTGTGTGTGGGCGACAATCAAAACACTCATTCCAAACATTCTGTCGTTTTAACAACTGGCGAAATCAAAAACAACACGGCAACGTATGGTGGCGGGGTCTGTGTGTTTAGAGGCACGTTTAATCAGCGTGGAGGGTCAATATTTGCAAACGAAAACACCGAAGGCGGGCTGGGCAGTGACGTATATATTACGTCTAATATATCTGCTGGAATTGTTCGAATTTCTGGCGGAGTTATAGGTGGCAGTGCATATGTTGGCACGATTTATGTGGACAATACAGTTATCGCCGGCGAACTTTACCTTTCGGGCAGATACGCTATTGCAGACAGAATTATTCTCAAAAACGGTGCGATTATTTATGTAAACGATGTTATCGACGCGAACAACGATAAAGTGGTGGTGGAACTGACGGATTATGCCCCAGTTATCGCTGGCGGGAAGGTTAACGTCGTGAAATTTGCAAGCAACCTTACACCAATCGCCAGATTATTTGACGTAGATGACAGTTACAAGCAAGAACAAAGCACTAACCATTTCCGTGTAAAGGTCATCGACCAATATGTTGTTCTTCAAAAGGCAGTGTTTACATTGACTATCTCGGCAAACGACGGGACTTTATATAACGCACTCTCGGGAATGAATGTCACACTTTCGGCGGGGAATATTATCATAGAAATCGAATATCTATATGATTTATCTCTCATATTATCAAGGTTCGAAACTGCTTTGTCACTTTTAAACGGCGAGCAGAAAATTTCCGTCAGTCAGCGCAATAAATATTTTATTGAATGGAATAGCAGTGCCACGGCAGACGGCGACAAATTGACGGATATATTGATGCCTTATGAAGATGTTACGGCAATTGCCATTTGGTCTAAGAAATATTTTGTTTTGACTGTGGACTTTAATGACACCGCTGGAATGAGCGGGAATAAGGCAATTTTGTCTAGTTCGTCGCAATATTACACCTACATTGACGGTTCAAAAATTGTGGTGGAAATTTTTGCCGACAACGAAACTTCCACGTTTGGAAATGCAGTTATATTCGACATTATGGCGAACCTAACACGTGCGGGCTACACATTGCGCGGGGTTTCGGCTTCGCAAATTGCAAGCGCTAATGTGTATGACGCAACCACACTAACATTCAAAATGCCACAAAACGATACGATCCTATATGCTTCGTGGGCGCCGATAACCTACACAATGATATTTCACTCAAATTATATGGGGGTAGTAACACAAACAACTCACGAGGTAACAGCGCTGTTTGACACCTTTGCATTTATGGCAGAAAAGACGAAGTTTACCCTCGCGGGCTACATTGCGGACAGTTGGAACACGACTATCGATGGCACGGGCACTACATATGGATTTGGCGAGCGTGTATTTAACCTTGCTATAACGGACAATACAGTGCTTGATTTCTATTGCATCTGGACGCCAAGGCAATATACAGTTAATTTTGCACCAAACTTCTCACATGGTGCCATCACTGGCGAAATTTCAAGCATTTTGGTTACATATGGCGAATATTTCAACTTACCAACCGATAAATTTTTAGCAGTGGGATATCACCAAGTGGCGTGGAAACTGGGCGAGCAAATTTTGGGAGAAACTGCCAGAAATCTTACGATAGGCGATGAAGTGACAGTCTATGCAGACTGGGAAGCAAACAAATATACAGTGAAACTCTATGCCAACCCAACAAGCGTTAATGACCTCGGCGAAGAAGTTCGAATGGAATATAACACCTCCTCATATTTGCCAGCGGTGGCAGATTTCCCAACAGATATAAGAGAAAGAGTGCTCAAAATTGGCAACCAAAAGTATTTCAAAGGGTGGACAACCAGCACCGACCCACTCGCCACCGAACCAGAATTTTTGGACCAAGATACCATACTAAATCTAACCGCAGAAGATAATGTTATAATAAAACTCTATGCAATCGTGGAATATAGAAAAGTAATCGTCCATTCAAACGACGGTAGCGACTTCACGCTCGAAAACTTTTGCGACATAGACGGCAACGTCGTCATTTCTACCGCCGACATTGTCTCTGCGGGCTTTGGCGTCGCTGGGTTTGAGGCGGGATATTTGAGCAAAACTGCTGATATTTCTACCACTGGAGCGCTAATGTTCAACTTCGGGGGCATTGCCAGTTTGAACCTAAAAGACGAAGATATTGGTGTTTTGGAACTTTTCGTGGCATGGCGCGCAAAAAATTACACGATAAAATATATGATAAACAACCAAATTGACGCAAATTTCACAATCCAAACCGTCACGGTATCGAGTAGCGCCACAAACACATACAATGGCATCGGTGCCACGACGCAAATAACGCTCCACGGTAACCGTAATGCACAATATATGCTAGTGGGATATTCATTCTCAAACAATCTTTCGACAATAGATTGCACCCTCAATGAAGTGTTCACATTATCAATGGCAAAGTTCGCCAGTATTATCACAAATCAGGCTATTGTGAACGACACTATCACGCTTTATGGCGTGATGACGGCTTCATATTCCATAACATATGACCTAAATACTTCGTATGACATAATCGGAGGGTCGACGACGCAAATCCTGCCAAACGGCACGAATACGACTGCGGTTTTGGATTTATCGACACAAACGGCGCTCGCGTTTGCCGATAAGGATAACAAAGAGTGGTTTGTTGCCGACAGGGAGGAAAACGTATTCGCGCTATTTATGGGCTGGGCGCTTTTAAGCACCGCAAACGAAGCGCAGTTTACTTCCCCTCAAAATGTAAATGGTCAAAACGCGGTGAAATTTAGCGGAGAAATCACCTTATACGCCGTGTGGCGTGAATATTCTAATCCTTTCTATTTTGAATATTCCGGCACTACGATAACAGGGCTCAGCGCGCTTGGAAAGAGCGAAATCAGCGCAAATTCAGAACTTATCCTGCCTCGATATATTTTAAATTTTGCGAATAACACGGTAACTCTCGGCAGTGCAATTACAATTGTTGGCGAGTTGGAGAACTGCAACGAACTAAGCAACATAACAAGCGTCGATTTAGAGTGTATGGCAAATCTTGTGTCAATTTCAAAGTTTGCATTCAGGCACCTAACAAACTTAAATAGCGTGCTAAATATTCCAAAAGATACCGTAGTCGAAGCAGGGGCGTTAGTTAATACAAATCTAACAACTGTAACGCTTTCACCACAAAACACACGATATAAAACGGACGAGGACGGCAATTTCTATGACTTGTCAAACGGCGTGAAATTGCATACCTATTTGATAGCAAACTCTATCCTCGGCGCCTACGAAATGTCTATGGTTAATATTGCGAGAAATAACGTCAATATAACGGCGCTTTCATCACTTTGCTTCTATGGCACAGAGTTTACTAGCGTGCTTTGCAGTAATCTTGTTACGAGAATAGAGGCGTCGGCGTTTGAGAATATGCCAAACCTCACCGAAATCTCCTTGCCTTACGTGGGCGAGACTATAAACGACTCGAACAATTTTGCCTTTAGTTTTGGCGGACTTTCTAAACTGCCAACCGCACTAGTCAAAGTGACTATAAGGCTAGAAACTAAAGTGAAAGCAAGCGCCTTTGAAGGTTGCTCTATGCTAACAAGCATAATTTTTGCAAAAGTAATAGATGAAGTGGGCGAGCGCGCGTTCTATAATTGCACAAACTTAGAGTTTGAAAGCTTACAAAGTGAGTTTAAGTTTAAAAAATTAAAGACCATCGGCAAGCAAGCATTCTATAATTGCATAAATTTGCCAGACGAAATTAATTTTGACGCACTCGAAAACATTGCCGAAGAAGCGCTATATGGAACTAACGTGGTGTTTGTTATCCTGCCAAGAACGGTGCTTGGGGTTAATGTCACGGCGTTTTATAGTTCTACTCTGCAGTTTGCCGAGATATATTCCACAATGGCGTTTAACGCAGTCATAAACGGCACGAATATTTTGCAGAAACCTGACACGACTTCATACGTTGTCACCGACGTGAATTTCTATGTATCGCTCTCTGGAATTTACCTAAACTACAACATTGTTGTTAGCGATATTATTGCAAGGTTTAACGCTGATAAAGAATTTGTGGAAAACCATTCGACAATCGAACTGGCGCTTTATTCCAGCACTGTCGGCGACTATATTATGATTAAACATAATATAACTATAAGCGATACGATTATCGTCGACAAGGACGTCACTATCCTTGCAGGCTACGAATCTTTACGCGAAGGTCAAGACGGTTATTCCTATAACGACAGAGAAATCACCATACTTCGGGACCAAAACTTTACGGGAAATGTGTTTGAAGTTGTCTCGCATAACGTGACGTTTGGCGGGACGTTTGGCACGGCACGCGGTGTGGAATACAAATCGCCAATGCTCAACCTTGACGGCAACGGGATTACTGGCGACAGTTTCATTTTTGTTAATTCCGGCACTTTAACCCTAAGTCAAAATGTTTTTATCTTTAACACAAAGTCGCTTGCTGGCAGTGCGGTATATGTTCAAAATGGCACGCTGACGATAACGGGTGCAGTTCTTCACGACAACGGAGATACTACTGCGACTATTAACGGTGGTGCGATATACGCAAATTCAAGCACAGTCGCCATAAAAGGTGGCGAAATTTATGGAAACTATGCACAAAACGGTGGCGCAATATATTTGGATACGGGCAGTCGCCTTGTCATAAACGAAGACACGAGCAGTGTGTATATCCATTCGAACTCCTCTATAAATGGCGGGGCAATATTTGTCGGCACTGGCATTTTGGACGAGGGCAGTTGCGTGGACATTTCTTCTGCCGAAATCTTTAACAATCAAGCACAAACGGGCGGGTCAATATTCATAAGTGACGGATTTGTGAAACTTCACGGTGGCGCCCTAATCTATTCCAGCGTAGCCACAAACGGTGGTGGCGTGGCGGTTATGAACGGAACACTTTTAATTGAAAACGCGACCATTGGAATGCAAACGAGAAACTCGCAACTAAACGACCTTAGAATGCCAGTAATAGGCAACGAGGCAACTAGTGCTGGTGGTGGTGTGTATGTGGGCGCCAGTGGGATTTTAAAAATGAACGACGCGCGCGCTACTATATCCAGCAACACTGCAAAATTTGGCGGGAATATACATTTTGCCTCGCAAATTATGGAAAGTTGGGGCGCTTCAAATGTGCTTATGGGGCGCATTGAATATGGCAATAGTAGTGTCGAAAGCAACTTTGGCGGAGGAATCTACGTTGAAAGTGGACTTGTCAACTTAAGTGGTAATTCACTGTTCATTCTAAACAACGTCGCCTACTTTGGCGGTGGAATTTACATGGCTGGCGGAGTGTTAAACATTAAACTTGGCACAACCATTTCTGGCAATGAAAGCGTGAGTGGTGGTGGAGTTTATGTGGAAGACGGCGAAGCGTATATCTCTGGCGCAAACATATTTTCTAATAAAGCAACTGCCCAAAACGGAGTGGGTGGAAACGGTGGCGGTTTACACGCAATGGGCGGAAATATAGAAATCGGTATGACTTCGCCAAGGACGTATATTGGGGGCACCATGGCAGGCAACGAAGCGAGTAATCTTGGTGGTGGATTATATTTGTCGGGCACAGCACAAGTGACTTTGTCTCGCTTTACTTCGATACAAGAAAACTCCGCGAGTTCTGGCGCAGGCGTGTTTGTCAGCGGTTCGGTGGTGGTGAGGTTCGACGGTTGCGAGATTTCTTATAACAACGCGGGAGCGCAGGGTGGTGGCGTATATTTCACGACCGACACTTTCGGGAATTCGCCAAACATAACAATGTTTAACAACACGAGAATTTTTGATAATACGGCGGCGACTGGCGCAGGATTGTATGTGAACACAAACCTAACCATTTTGAACGCCACAATAGAAAATAATATTGCAAAAGATATAGCTGGCGTTGCGACCAAAGGTCGTGGCGGTGCAATCTACATTACGAACACAGCGGCGGTCATTTTGGACGCTGTTACGATTTCGCATAATATGTCCGAAGTGGACCAAGACAAATATTCGGGAGTGTTTTTAAACAACACTTCGCCAAATGCGCTTTCCATTTCAAACTCCACCGAGATTGATTTTAGCGACGAAACCGCAAGAAATATGGTGTGTTTGGTGGAAAATTCTCTTGTAACAATCATCGACAAGACTTTGGAAACTAGCCCAAGAATTATGCTGGCGTTTGACTTTAATTATTTGGCAAACGATCGCACGCTGGTGGCGACTTTCACACGAAGCAGTTACGCCCGCGTGTCGAAATTCTTTGGCATCGGCGTTGGGTTTACACTCATTGACACAAATGTATATGTGGGCAGGGCGACCGTCGTCGACATAACCGACCAAAGCAAACCTGAAAATTACACCACACTAAAAGATGCAATTATGCAAATTCCAAGCAATGAAAGGCGAATTTTGAAATTGCTTGACGAGCAAGTTATTGGCGAAAACTCTGTTGTGATCGTGCCTCAGGACAAAGACGTGGTTATAGTATCCTCACAATCGCCAGTGTTTGGCGCCACGCAACTGGGATATGGCATTACGCGCGATAGTTTGTATACGGGCGTACTATTTGCAGTGTATGGGCGCATTGAATTTAACCTTGACTCCGCGCAATCCTTGTCGCAAATGCTGAATATGGGCTTTATTATCTCGGGAGGCGCTGTTAATAACGCCAGTTCGCTCGTTTATATTGGTGCCACGGGTATTGCTGTCGTAAATGACGGCGTGGAAATTATTGGCAACAACGCGACGAACACGCGCAAACTGCAACTCGTCACACCAAACACGGGAGTAATTGAGACCATCGATGGCAACAGGGGCGGTGCATTCTATGTGAACGCAAACAATTCCTTAAGTTTCTCCCTAAAAATCGTCAGCGCCAAGATTTATGCGTGCAGTGCGACTTACGGCGGGGCAATATACGTTGAAAACGGCAAAGTGGAGTTGTATGGTGGCGAATATGGCATATATGACGAACAAATGTTGTCTTATCAAAACGTCGCCCAAAAAGACGGCGGGGCAATCTATGTCAATTCCGGCATTTTAGAGATTTCAAAGAACGTAAGTAAGCGTGCTATATTTAGCGGAAACGTCGCCGAAAATGGCGGAGCCATTCACAACGAAGCGGGACAAATTATTATAAGTGGCACGGATTTTATTAACAATAGTGCGTCAGTTCGTGGCGGGGCAATTTCAAACAATTCACAAGTTACAAGCACCATTACAAGCATCAATTTTGAAGATAATTTCGCGAAAAATGGCGGAGCAATTTCTGTGTCAAAAGGCACATTAAACATCACGAGTTGTGAGTTTAGTGACAACATAGCATACAGTTTTGGCGGAGCGCTTGAACTCTCTGGCGACAGTATGGTAAGAGTTACTTTCTCCGCGATGACTGGCAACTATGCTCAAACGGGCGGAGCAATTCACCTTGACGGCAATATGCTTAGTAATGAATATAACCTCGTTGTCGAAAGTTCAATAATTTCGTCAAACGGCACAGGCACATTGCCCGATTCTTCGCACAAAACTACCACTCGCGGTGGGGCAATAAGCATAGTTAGGGGCAAAGCGCGCGTGGATATAGAACAAAATATGAGCGAAATTTCACAAAATACAGCGCAAATGGGTGGTGGATTGTATATCTCTGGCGGTATTATAGACATATATAAAGCGCAAATAATCTCCAATATTGCTTCCACAGGTGGTGGGTTATATATCACGTCCGGTGGCGTCGTCAATCTCTATGCTACGAGCGTGCTTTCAAATAGAGTTCTAGACACCACAAATAGTTTTGGTGGCGGAATATATCAAGATTCTGGCACGCTATACCTATATAAATATAACGAAGTCGCATGCGACATTTCAGGGAACACCTCGTTTGGCGCTGGCGCTGGCTTGCACCTAATTGGCGGTTACGCGAATATGTCCACGGGCTCTTGCTCGATTACAAATAATGTCATAAACGCAACAGACGCAACAACAATGGAAAACAAACGCGGTGCGGGGTTATATATCGGCGGGGCAAATGTGGATATGACCAGTATCAATGTGTTAAACAACACAATTACGGCGGTCACGGACGTGGACGTCTACGGCGCTGGAATATACCACACGGGCGGAGTCGTGAACGTGCTTGGCAGATGCTATTTTGAAAATCCAACTACTAGCATAAACTCCGGCGCAATTTGCACAGAAATTGCCAGCGACGAGCACAATTTATTCACACTCGCGGGTCAAAGTGACGCCCTCATTGACACCATTTTAATTGCAGGCAAGGACGCATATCTAAACGTCAAAGAAAGCACCATTGACATAGCGGACGTCAACCTTTTCGACGGCTCCGTGCGTAGTGTTACCTTGGGCGTCAGTGGAAAAATGCTAGGCGACCGAGTATTTCGCGCCGTGCTTTCGAGTTCACTTTCGGGCTCACAAGGTGTTCAAAATAGTTTGCTTGGTCAAATCACTCTGCCTGTTGCGTCTGGGTTCTTGCTTGGTCAAAGCGACATGCGTGGTGAGGGTAATTTCGCCGTCTTGCGCGCACAATATTTCCAAGTGGTTAGAGCGGTCGGTTCGGGCGCGAGCGAGACATACGAACTGGCATATGGCACCGAAACTCTAAAAGAAGCACTATCTCTCGTTGACGACGGCGGGCTTATCTTCATAAACGTCACAGGCAGTGTCAATAACGTCTACGAAGTATACGAAACGCTTTATTCAAACTACAGCGGAACGCACAAATCTTTCACCCTTTCCGCAAAACAAACTGAAATTACTTTGCTTCGTGGCAGGACGGAGGCGGGCGAGTTTGAGGGTGAAATGTTCAACATTCTTTCTGGCGACACCCTTTATATTGGTATGAATCCTGCGTTTGAGAGGGCATATCTTCAATTCTGTGGCGCAGACTACGAAAACAATACAATAACAATTCAAGGTGGCAAGAGCAATTCCACCACGCTTGACGTGCACAATTCCTCCTCTCGTCTCATAAACATTGCCCGAAATGCCACCCTTTGGCTGGGGGTCGGGGTTACGCTTACGAGGGAATGGACGGAATGGTACGGCGCAGCGGCACTAGTGCAAGGAACGCTTTATCTAGCAGGCGGGGAAATCTCAAATAACCGCTCTGTCAGTGACGATATGGAGTCCACAAACGGCAATGGTGGTGGCGTGTATGTAACGAATAGTGGCGCGTTCTATATGACCTGTGGCGTCATTTCCGGCAACTTTGCCACAAAATATGGCGGTGGAGTCTATTGCGGTCCATCGTCCGTTATTGAAATTAGCGGAGGAATCATCGGAGACGGCACAAAATCCACTGTTGCCACGACAAGCGTTTACTCAAACACGGCAAGATACGGTGGCGGAATTTACGCTATCGGCACCACTGTCGACATTTGTGGCACCGCGAAGATTGCATACAACTACGCGAGCATTAGTGGTGGCGGAATCTATGCAAAGAGCACCATAACAGCGGCTGCCTCAAACCCAATTCAAGTGATTATTGACAAAAACGGTAGCGACACAGTAGCCATTTCCTATAACTTCGCAGGCACGTCGGGTGGCGGTTTATACGTGGAGGACACATATAATTTCGTAGCAAATTCGCAAAAATCCTTTGGAGACAAAATCGTTCTATGTATGTATGGCGGAGAAATTAGCCACAATATGTCGGGCATGGGCGGTGGCGTGTATGTAACAGGTTACACCACCACGGCAGACGAATACGCCGAGGGTTACAACACAGCGGTCTCTCTTCTTGGAGGAACTATTGTGGGCAACACAGCAAGCGTTGGTGCGGGACTTGGTGGCGGACTGTATGTAACAGGTGTGGAACTTCATATCGACGGCACAAAAATCACTCACATTGCCCAAAATGACGCAACGAATGGCGCCGGAATATACTCACACAAATCGCTTATTACAATTACTAGAAACGCGACCTTCACACAAAACGGCACAGTAACAACAACGTCAGGTGGCGGAATTTATGTTAATGCGTATAGCATTTTGACCCTAGGTGACGAGAATTCCAGTTCGGTTACGCTGTCAAATAATATGGCGACAAACGGCGGTGCTGTGTATATGGAAAATAGGGCGAAAGTAACGATTGAAAGCGCTAGCATAACTAACAACACGGCAGTGAACAAAGGCGCGGGCGTCTATGTTGTTACTGGAAGATCGCACAATTTCACCATTGGTTCGGGCTTAAATGAAGGGCAAATGACATACATTTCTACATATCTAAACATAACCGACGAAGTCTATATAGAGGGTGACTCAATCGTCTATGTAAACGGCGGATATAACGGCAATGTGCCTTTGAACCTCGCCACAGATTATGCTCACACCGACTACCTCACTCTCGTAGCAATGTATTCAAACGCAATCACAGACCTTGCGACGATAAACGAAATGTTGTTTGTCGGCTTTGATTCAAGTGGCGAAGAATACACCTTTATCATAGACGATTTCAATGTTCTTATTGGCGAGAAAAACGTCGCAAAAATTGCAAACGACGTCACAAGATACTTTATGGATATCGAAACGGCGCTCCTTCGCCTTGATGAGAATGTAGAGTCTATTATAATTGTGCTCAAGGACGATATGTATACGAAGGAAAAGACGCTTGATATCAGTGGCGAATATATGCTTACGATAAATTCGGGATATATTGACGAGAACAAGCAATTGATTGTCGGGACGGAGTTAAAGCGCTTCCATAATGGCACAGTTGACGATATGTTTAGAATTACGCTAACTGGTTCAAATTCTTACCTCAACATTATGAACTTTAACCTTATCCCATATATTGATAGTTTTGGAAATATCTCCCCAACCGCCAGCAGTATAATTGAAGTAATAAGCGGAAATGTTAATATATCAAACGTGATGATTGACGGGGCAAAAGGTAGCAACGACGGCACTGCACTAAATGTTCTTGGAGGTCTTGTCACTGCGGAAAATCTCACGGTTAAATCTTCTAGCACTTTTGGCAACGGACTTATCGCTGTTAAAAATGACGGTTCTTTGGACCTCAGGCAGTCAATAGTTACGGAAAACACCGCAAGCAAAGGAGCGATATTCATTCAAGCAAACCATTCTGCTTCGGGTTCAAGTGCGCTTGATTTTGGCACCGTGCGTCTTTTGGGTTCTCAGATATCTTATAATGAAACAAGCCTTGGCGGAGGCGTATATCTTGCGTCCGGAAAACTTATGTCCGCTGGGACTTTAAATGATCCATACACTTCAATTAAAGGCAACACGGCAAATATGGGTGGCGGTATATATATCGAAAGTGGCATCGTATCACTTGAAGACCTTAAGGTCAGCGACAACCAAGCGCTTAGCATCGGGAACAACGCTCTATCAAACGGCGGAGGTATCTATGTCGACAGTGCAATAATGACCCTTGGCAGCAACGTTTATGTGTCCAGCAACGAGGCAAAGGTTAATGGTGGCGGAATTTACGGCACGATAAGTTCTAGCATAATAGTAACGGAAAATATCGACAAAATCACGCAAAACACGGCAAATAACGGCGGGGGCATATATAGTGCGGGGGCTCTTTCCTTACTAAACAGCAGTATTTGGAAAAACTCGGCAAACGAAAACGGTGGCGGAGTTTACAGCACAGGCACTGTCGATCTCGACGGCACCACACTCTACGAAAACATAGCAAATAACGGCGCAGGACTATATGTGGCGGGCATAGCAGACGTTGCAAACGGCAGTATACTTTCAGGGAACAATGCAGAAGAAAACGGTGGCGGGGCGTATGTTAGTGCAAGTGGTGAACTGCAAATTTTAGGAACGCAAAATGCCTCGAAGATTATTTTAAACACGGCACAAAACGGCGGTGGCGTCTACGTTGCGGGCGGTTATCTCGTGCTTAACGGAGGTAGAATTGGCGACGAAATAACCTCGGGCGACGGCACCACGACGCAAAACTTTGGCAACAAAGTCACGAAATTATTGCAGGTCACCGCTACAGGCAACGGCGCAGGAGTCGCGCTTATGAATGGAGGAGTATTTGATATAATTTCTGGCAAAATAACAGGCAACGAATCGACTGAAGTGATAGAGGAAGGTGAGACATCAGTCAACCACAGCAGAGGCAACGGTGGTGGCATATATGTTGGCGGTGGCACGGTGAATATGACGGGTGGCGAAATTAGTCACAACGTTGCGGACAACGGCGGTGGCGTCTATTTAACTAACAGTACTAGCGTGTTTAATATGTTAAGTTCAAACGCTCTTTGCACAAAGAACATTGCAATTTTCGGCGCGGGACTTTACGGCGCGGGCGCTTCTACAATTAATGCTGAAGCGGGCACAATTTCGTTCAACGTCGCCGAAATCGGCGGTGGCGGTATCTACGCCGAGCAGTCCATAGTGAACATAAATTCTTTGACGTCGACCGTCAGCATAACTGAAAATAGTTCTAGTGGAAACGGTGGCGGTATCTACGTCGGCGCAAAAGCAATCCTAACGCTTTCTGGCACTTCGCAAGTGTCGATGAACACGGCGCTAGAACAGGGTGGCGGTGTGTATGTGGACGCAGTGAACATTTCTCGCGCGCATTTTGGCACCTTTAATATGACGGGTGGAGTCATAAGTGAAAACACTGCACAAAACGGTGCAGGCGTCGCAGTTATTGGCATAAACACCTCAGTTACGGACTATCATTTTGGAGTGTTCACCATGAGTGGCGGACAAATTTTAAATAACGATGCCGTCATTGCAGGTGGTGGCGTTTATAGTGCAGGTAAGTTTGTAATGAATAAGATTTCAGCGCAAATCACGCAAAATATAGCCGTAAATGGCGCTGGAGTTTACGTGGCAGGTGGTGCGCTTGACTTAACTTCTGGCGCAATTTATGATAATGGCGACGACGAAAAAACAAACGGAGGCGGACTATATCTAACCGCAACCGACACTCTTTATTCGTCATATGTCCTAGGTGGCGTGCAAATAAAAAATAATAACGCACTCAAAGGTGGCGGAATTTACTTCGAGCGCGGGACGACAACCTACTCGGGCGTAATACTTCAAGACAACTATGCAGTGGACGGTGGCGGGCTATACGTCGCGGGTGACAGCAATGCTCTTCATATGGATTATGGCGTTATTTCAAATAACCGTGCAATAAATGGCGGTGGCGTGTTCGTATTTTCTGGCACGTTTAACTTTGGTGGTGTCACTTCCAACGTGTCCAGCACGCAAATAACAGATAACACAGCCGAGAAAGGTGGCGGTATTTACGCGGACGGAACGGCAGACTCAGTCCCACGATTAAACGTTATGAACGCTATGATTTCATCAAACTCTGTTACAATTCAAGGCGGTGGCATCTACCTTGGCACAAACTCCCTTGCAAACATTTTGCCTGGCGTCATAATCAAAAACAATAAGACAGCAAATAACGTTACTGGTGAGGGCGGTGGCTTGTATGTGAACAGTTCAAAATTAACCATTGGCGCAATCGAGGAAAAAACAACAATCAAAGCGGACATTCACAACAACTTCGCCTATAAAGGCGCCGGTGTGTTTGTGGGAAGTTCCGCCGACTTTGTCCTAGAATATGCAAAGATAGAGAATAATGGAAAGTTGGTGGTGAATAACACAGGCACATCAACCACCCTCACTACCAGTCAAGGCGGTGGAATGTTCTCTACGGGCACTATTCTTATGAAAAACACGAAGATTTCAAATAATAGCGTCACAGGTAACGGCGGAGGTATTGCCATCGACGGTGGCACAACCACTTTGACAATCGATTTAACTCTTGTCGGTGACAATCCAGTTTATGGCATAAATAACAACAATGCTGTAACAGGTAACGGTGGCGGAATATACGTATTCTCGGGCATTTTAGTTGTAAATTCTGGTTACGTTAGTTCAAACTTGGCGAAAGATGACGGCGGTGGAATTTTCGTGAATGCTGGGAATGTCACCCTCGGTTCCTCGGCAAAAGTGACAAATAATATGTCTAGAAACGGAGCGGGACTTTATGTGGGTAGTGGTGGCGATGTGAGGGCAATTTCAGGCTCAAAGATTTATTCCAACACGGCAAGCGGTAACGGCGGAGGTGTGTATGTCGTCGGCAAGTTCGACTTGAAATCTGGCACAATAGGCGTGGATATAACAGACACCTCAGACAATGAAGTAATCACCGCCAGCAGTTTAAGTTACTCCAACTATGCGGGCGCAAACGGCGGCGGAATATATATCGCGCCAAACGCCACAGTCAACCTTGACGGCGGAACAATAGGCTTCAACTATGCAGGTGGCAACGGCGGTGGTGTGTATTTTGACACAGGAATTTACGCAAAATCCTTAACCCTCGGCAAGACAGGAGCAGAAGAATCTGTGCTTGATATTGTCAGCAATATGGCATCAGGTAATGGTGGCGGACTATATGTATCGGGCGCGCCAAACACCACAGTCACGCTTGCAAAATGCAATATTGGCAGAATGGGTCACGACTTAAATGGCAAACCGCTTTACTTCTCTAACAAAGCAAATAAAGGCGGAGGTATATACTTCGCAAATGGCACGTTGACAATTAGCACAGGTGGCACGACAAACGCAAATTCCAGTTTCAACACCGTCAGTTACAATGTTGCAGTCGAGGCAGGTGGCGGTGTGTATTTGCTAAACTCCACCCTTGTTCTTAATAGCAACATCGGAGGGAACAAAGCGACAGGCAGTGGTGATTTTGGTGGATTCGGTGGTGGTATATATGCCAGTGGTTCAACAATAAATTTAAACAGCAACGGTGTCATTCAAAACAATAAGGCAAGGCAATATATGGTTATCCCAGCCAGCAGCGCCTATGCGATTGTGCAAGAATTCAAAAACGACAGTGCCCAAGGTGACGGCAGAGATAAATTTATGTACTACGACGGCATCTACGCCATAAATGGTTCGCACGTGCAGTTTAACGGTGGTGCTGTGAAACAAGCGGGACAAAGCGCCCTTGACAGAATTGCTGGCGAAGAACTTACTCCAAATTCGGGCTACTCTTTGGCGTTATACCTCGACAGTTCCTCATGTCTAGACGGCAACTATGAGGCGTCGAGGCAAGGCATCAGCGATGTGTATGACAAAGCAACTTTCAACGGCAATATAGAGGGTTCTATGTGGTTTGGATATTCTTTTAAGTTCGATTCGCGCTTGATTCTCACTAGTTTCAAAAATATAAAATATATCAATTTCTATCCACGCACCTATGTTGAAGCACGTGCAAACTACTATTCCGAGCTTGAAATTTACTTCAAATACTCGCCTATTAAAATAAATCTTGGAATAATAGGCAAATTCGAGATCCCGTTCTACATACCAGTCGTGTGGATGATGCTAAAGCCAGACCTTACAGTAAACGGATTAGTCGACAATGTCGGTCCTGACCTCTCGGCATTTAGAATGGAAGATTGGTGGCATAAAGAAGGCAATATATTCGAATTTATGCAAGATATGAGTCCAAAGATGCAAGATTACTATCAACTATACACGCAAGTCAAGCCCCTTATTGACGCAATGAGAGAGGAGGAAAAGAATGGCGCAGGTGGCATTATAATTTCAAGCATTCTATTTGCATGGGACCTAGTTGTTGCATCTATGGAAGGGAATGGATACACAGAGGAAACTACAAACGTATTTTTGTTCTGGGTTATGCCAACCAAAATTTCCAAATGGCGGGATAATATAAGGATTGTTCAAGGCGCTGGCTGGAGGAAAATGGAATTGATTTCACGTGCTTCTAGCATCATCAAGGGCATAATATCAGGCTCATTACTTGGACCGCTCAAATCATTATCCATTGTTCAACAGAGCGAGAAATATGTCAAAGCCGCAGAATTAATGTTTAAATTCTTTCAAGGTTTTGGTTTGTCTATGGAAGCGATAGTTAATTTGATAGGTTAAAACAAAAAAAAGTCATATGAGGTTTCTCATATGACTTTTTTCAAACATTTACTTATCTGTTTCTGTTTGTTTGTCTTCTTTGTTTGTTTGCTCTACGGCAATCTGGGCAACGGGTTGGTTCGTTTTCAAAACCTTTTTGAGCATAGAATTCTTGCTCCCCAACGGTCCAGACAAACTCTCTTTGACAATCTTTGCATACCAAAGTTTTGTCTTCCATTGATGTTATCCTCCTTTAAAATTTTCATGGATAACATAAAGACCTAATGGAGATTTTGGTTTATTAGTTTCCAATTTAGTCAAGGTCGCAAAATTGCGTCTTGCTAGAAAATTTATTATATTTTACAATGCTTTATACTTTCTGTCAATGATTTTTCAAATAATATAAAACCGCACAAAAAAAACACCCCAAACGGAGTGTCTTTTTATGAATTTTGGTAGGATTGAGTGGACTCGAACCACCGACCCCCACCTTATCAGAAATCAACTTTTAATATTTAAAATTCACCCCCAAGGGCTAAAACCCCACTAAAATAAAGCGATTTGGACACAAAAATAAAAAGTGCAATATGCTCAAAACACACTCCATATTGCACTTTACTGCAAATGCTCATTTTTTAATCAAATTCACCGCTTTTGAACTTTCTAAACCTGCCTAAAACGATCTGTACCTTTTTATATCTTTTTCAAATCTTGTTAGTTTATTAAATAACCTTTAATATTAAATGAATTGCTTTTGATTTTATCCACAACTTTAACTTTTTGGTTATAAAAAAATTTAGCATTGTTTTCATA
>CAYJEF010000001.1:0-40707 GCA_964369125.1 uncultured Christensenella sp. | reverse complement strand
TAAGCATAGCGCTGGGCTGTCTTGAACCCAACGCCCGGCAGAGACATAAACGCGCCGATTAGTTTATCAATTAGATTTTCTTCCATATGTTTATATTATCACAATTGGTGCCTTTTTAAAACTATTTTTTATGCCTCTTTGTTTGCGGAAGTATTGTGCAAACCAACATTTTCGTCACAATTGTCATAAATTTTTCTAAAAATTGAATATCGTGACCAGCCATAGAAGACGCCGTATTTTTCTTCGATAAGCCCATTGCAGACAATGGTTTTTATCCTAACGTGTTCATTATGCCACCCAGTCCAAACTTTTATAAATATAATCCAAGTATAATCTTTCCACCAACTGTGGGTGCCATGTTTATCCGCCCAATATTGCAAATATTTATATGGATATATATTTACATAAGCGCAATCTATTTGCGTTCCAATTAGCGTTGTATCAAGCGTGTATGAAGTGGCGAAGAATAGGTCGCCAACAATTCTACCCGTGCCTGATAGTGAGAATGAACCTCCAGAAACATACAAGGCAAGGTGGGTCTTTTGCTCTTGAATTGTGCCATGTAATGTTATCGAACCACCGATGAGATATACACCGCGGGTCTCGGCATTGTGTCCGCCGTTTGCGATATACTGGTTAGTTACCGCAATGAAACCACTTGCATTGTTTGAGGCAATTAAGCCAGAGGTGGAGACTGTTAAATTGCTGTTGTTTGAGTATATTCCACCGCCGTTACTTCCTGCGTTGTTGTATGTGACATTTCCACTTATTGTGACTGTGCCATAATAGATATACACACCACCGCCATTTGTTGCTTGGTTGCGACGAATATTTCCGAGCGCTAGGACTGTGAGAACGCCACCCGCAGAAACGTATACACCACCGCCGGTGATTGCAGTGTTGGAATATCCCGAGTCTCCGTCTGCATCTGGAAGTTTGCCTATAGTGCCACTAACTTCGAGGATTGCACCAGTGCCACCCACCAACACACCACCGCCGTTTTCCTCGGCTGTGTTGCCACTCAGAGTGTTTGTATAAACTATTTTGCCTTTGTTTAAATATATTCCGCCACCGTTTACAGCAAAGTTCGACAAAATTGCAGATGAAATGGTAAGGACTATGGAAGTGTTATTGTCGCAGGAATAATAGACGCCACCGCCACTCACCGCACTATTGTTTGAAATTGTGCCAGATAGGTTTAGTGATGACGCTGGTGAAATTATAGCGACACCACCACCAATCTGCGCATCATTGCTTAAAATTGTGCCGGAAACGTTGAAGTTTGAACTCCCACTGCTGTAGTTTGGAACATATATTCCACCGCCAGACGTTACCGAGAAATTGTATTGCACATACGCCGAGACGTTTGTGATGTTTATGACGCCAGATGATACGTATATGCCACCGCCAGCGTTTGCTTTGTTATAGGACACATATCCACCAAGGAAATTCAAGGTTCCAAGCAAATATATACCGCCACCGTTTGTTGCACTGTTGCTAAAGTCGGTCTGTGTGGCTGAGGAGGTGATAGGAGTTGACACTCCGTTAACCATTTTTGTCGTTATGCCAATTGTGGAGGAATTTGACATTTCAAGAGTCGCGCCGACTCCAACGTAAACGCCACCACCAAGCGAAGCCGTGTTCGACAAAATGTTACCGCCTGTCATTTTAACACTCGCATATTGAATGTATAGCCCGCCACCAGCATTCGATGTGTTGTTTTTCACGACGCCACCAGAGATAATAAGAAGAGAACTGCTGTTTGCCAAAGAGATACCACCGCCGTTTATAGCAAAGTTGTTTGAAATTGTCCCACTTTGGATATTGCTTTGCGTTGTAATGTTTTCAAAATGAATAGCACCGCCATTAGTTTCGGCGAAGTTGTATTGAATAAGCGCGCCGCCTGAAAGTGTGAAGGAACAAGTGAGCGTGATATAGACGCCACCGCCATAATTTGCGTAGTTTTGCCCTATTGTGCCGGAGTTGAGTTCTATTTCACCGCCTGCGCCGTAGATAGCGCCACCATTTGTCGCAAAGTTTGACCTTGCACTACTCGTGGCTATTATGGCGTTTGTGGAGCCAATAATGCCACCGTTCATTCTGAACACACCAGAGTGCACATAGACTCCACCGCCGTTTGTCGCCGAGTTATCTCGCACTATTGCACCAAAATTCATCTGAATGCCAGTTGGAGAGGCGACATAGATACCGCCACCGTTTGTAGCATTGTTCAAGAATATTTCGATGTTTGATATTTCTTCTGTCACACCGCCTGCGAAGTATATGCCACCGCCGTTTGTGGCATTGTTCGCTGTCAAAGTGCCCGATATTAACCTGAACCTGCCTTGGCTATATATGCCACCGCCGTTTATTGCATTATTACCGGATATTTCTCCGAGCGTCATTTCAATACTGCCAAGAGTGCCAAAGTCGCCTGAGGCAACATATACGCCACCGCCATTGTCCGCCGTGTTGTTAGAAATTTTGCCGTCCACGACGAGTAACTTTCCAAGAGCGTCCACATATACGCCACCACCGTTGTCTGCTGTGTTTGCGCCCAAAGCAGTTATGGTGCCAATAATTGAGTTTGGTCCGTCGAGTTTTAAAGTGCCTTTATAAACAAACACTCCGCCACCTGCTTGCGCTTCGTTTGCGCTGACATTTGAATTATACAAAGTGATGACACTTGTAGAGTTCACATACAATCCGCCACCATTTTCCGCAATGTTACTGATGAGGTTTATTTCGGTTAGGACAATTTGCTCGTCGTCCTTGTTGTAATAAATTGCGCCACCCTCTTCTGCCGAGCAATAAGATACTTCGACAGCGCGAATTGATATTGTTCCGCCAGCAACGTAGATGCCACCGCCATAGGTCGCGTAGCAGTTTTGCACTTTGCCACCGATTATGGTTAGCATACCCGAACTAACGTAAATTCCGCCACCATAATCGGCAGAGTTGGAATTGTTTTCACTAGTCGCTAGAACATTTGTCTCGGAGCCGATAACGCCACTGGTAAAGTTTATGGACCCCGAGGAGTGAAATATTCCTCCGCCCAATTTGGCAGTGTTCTCAGATATTTCGTAAGTGCCGTTTAGCGTAAATTCGCCAGACGCTACATATATTCCGCCGCCGCTGCCGGTGCTTGTGTCCGTGGAGAGCGCAGTGTTTCCTGTGATTTGTCCAGAAGTGAGATAAAGTTGCCCAGAACGAAGATATACGCCACCGCCAGCACTGCCAGTTTGCGAACCTGTAGCAAAGTTTTGCGAAATGACCGCACCGTTTATTGTGACAGACGTGTTTTCGACGCACACACCACCCCCGTTTAGTGCCGTGTTTGAGGTTACTTCCAGCGAGTGTCCAAGAGTTGCGATAGATTTTAGATATATTCCACCACCAAAACTACTGGCTGTGTTTGAAGTGATGCGAGCGCTTACTCCCTCCACCAAAGAGGTCGTAAATTGACCTGACGCAATGTAAACGCCACCACCGCTTTCGGCAGAGTTTGAAGCAATATAAGTCCCCGCGAGAGTGAGATCCCCCGCGCTGTAAACGCCACCGCCAAGCGACGCTTGTTCGTTGTTTGTTACGTCCGCTTTTAAAGTAAGGCTTGCAAAAGTGTTCACAAACACGCCACCGCCGTTTGTTGCCGTGTTGCTCATAATTTTTGCGTTTTCTATGGTTATGGTGCCAGTCTCTACGTAGACGCCACCGCCATTCACTGCCGTGTTTCCGCTAATTTTAATGTTCGTGAAGTTTATGTTTCCACCTGAAATATAGATGCCACCGCCGTTTTGTGCTGTGTTTCCATAAATTGCAGGGGTGTCAAACGAGGTCATTGTGTAGTTTAGCGTGCCATTTTGAAGATTAACTGCCCCGCCGTTATTCGTGGCAATTATGCCCGTTATTATAGTGTTATCCACATTGACCGTGCCTGTGGTATTTACGTATAGCGCACCGTTCGTCACCGTGTTTGCGCTGTCGCCTGTGATTGTGGAATTTGTTATCGTGGCACTTGCGGAACCTAATACAGAAATAAGCCCATTGCCCGCACTGCTTAAAGAGATGTTGACGTCTGAAATATTCAAACTCCCACCCGTCGCCTCAACTGCCGATCCGCCACCAAAGAGATTTGTGAAATTTACTTGTGAGACATTGACGGTGCCACCTGTGACAACAATTTGACTGAGACTGGACGAGACGCCTGCACTTGCAAAGTTTACAAACTCGATATTTACCATTG
The DNA here is from genome assembly GCA_964369125.1 of uncultured Christensenella sp. Classification (GTDB taxonomy): domain Bacteria; phylum Bacillota; class Clostridia; order Christensenellales; family UBA1242; genus UBA7862. Next base: position 36,464 of record CAYJEF010000001.1, on the reverse strand, counting down.
AGCCCGCAAGAGATTTTGACGATATTTCAAAAATCTTTGTGTCAAAATCATATTGGTGGCGCGAAATTGTGAATGGACTGCCGACCTCAAGAATTTCATAGGTAGACGAAATGTCGCCAGATTTTATGGTCACTTTGTTTGCATTTGAAATGGTCATTGCATTTGTAACAATAATGTTGTTTAAAAGGATAATGAATGTTTCGTCTGGACTGTCGACGTCGATATTGGACACGGCACTTTCTAGGCTCGTGAAGAACCTGACGACGCCGTTATTGACGCGTGCTACATTGCGCTGACTGATGACAACTTCGCGCGTTTCGGTTAACACGAAGCAATAGGCACTGCCGAATTTGTCTTTGCCAACAAACAAACTCTCGTCTATATTCGCTTGGCGCGCGTCTTGCGAGAAGAACGCTATAACTCTATTGTAATTGGTGGAGACGTATGCGCAAGTAATGTCGATTGATTCGTTTGGAGTGCCGGAATATCTGTATTCGGCGTTGATATGAATTTGACTGCCGTTATATAGATACACGCTGTTTGCACCACTGCCTGTGGACGTAATGACAAGGTTATGAGACAGCGTAGTAATATTGCCGTTTGAGTCAAGTCCACTGCCTATTGTGAAGTCGCCCGCTGTTCTGCTGTCCACGTAGATTGCACTGCCAAGTCCGCTGACTACATTCACACTGTTTCCCGAAATGGTGGCGGATTGAATGGTGAGTTTGGACGAATATGCCATATAGATGCCACCGCCATAACTATCGCTCTCGGTGACACTGTTGCCCGAAATGCTAATGTTTGTGCTGTCAATAAGCCCGATATTTGTCACCGAATCGGCGCCAGAATATATCCCGCCACCCATAGCGCCAGCGATGTTCAAAATTATTAACGTATTGTCAAAGATTTTTACACTGGAACTCACATAATACATTCCGCCACCCGAAAGTGACGCGCTGTTGTGGCTGATTTCGCCCCCTGCTATCACAAACTCTGCACCGTCGAGATAGACGCCACCGCCCATGCTTGTGGCGCTCTGTGTAAAGTTGTAATTTATTGCTCCGCCGGCAATTTTCACCGCCACGCCATAGACTTTTCTTTCTACTCCACTTACAGTCACAATGGTTGTTCCACCAAAAGTTTTTGTGCCATTACTTAGCACAAAACTTGTGGCATACACGCCACCGCCGTTATTTCCTGCCGTGTTGTGTGATATTTGCCCACCGTTTTGTTGCAAGTTTACGCGAGAATTAAAGAATGTTTCGATTTCTGCGCTGGTTGCACTTTCGCTTGGAACTGACGTGAAGTTGTCCTCTACATAGACGCCACCGCCAAAGTTCACGGCGTAGTTGTAGGAAATTTCGCCATCGTTCAAAATAAGTTTTGATGAAGCAAAAGTGCCATTTGGTAATAGATAGGACGTAAGATAGAGCCCTCCGCCACACAATGTAGCGAAGTTTTGCGAGATAAGTGCTCCAGTGAGCAGAGTCACGGTCGAACCCGCCGAGTAAATTGCTCCGCCGTTTCTTGCAATGTTGGCAGACGCGGTTTCTTCTGTGGCAAGGACACTGTCAGTGCCTCCAATCGTGCTGTATGAGATTTGAAGCGTTCCATTTTGCACATAAATAGCCCCGCCTAAATCGGAGGAGTTTTTGTAAAGAACGCTGTTTAAGATTACGACTGCGGTGTTACTAGCAAATATTGCACCACCTTTAGCGCTGTTGTCCTCCGCCTCTTTTGCAAAGTTGTTAAAGATTGTGGCGTTTATTATGTTTAAAGCGCCGGCTGTGGACATAACGGCGGAACCGTTCGCCGTGGTGTGTTCGTTTGTAATTTCTACGCCCTTCCCAAGCGTTAAGATGCCGGAGTTTTGCAGAATATGCGCGCTTGAATTTATGCTATCACTTGCAGTTGACGAATACTTACCGCCAATAAACGAAAGGGTGAAGTCGGCAAAACCCTCTGTGCAATAGATTGAATAGACACTGTTCCACAATGAATGAACGCCGAAATAGACGCTGTCGCTAGCGGACACATTAAAGATATTTCCAGCAAAATCTGTGCCGTCGGAATTTATTCCGCGCATAATTTTTGTGTTTGCTAAGCGTGCGGAAATAATAATATTTTTGTTCGTGTCTGGCGTGACAATGGTGGAAGACACATAATAAACTCTGTTTTCTTCTGTTTTGTCCGCAATGTTTATTAGAATTATATTGCCGTTTGTTACTTTGTTTACCGCTTCTTGCAAGGTGTAGTATGCTCCAACGATGACGCCATTCGTGTTAATTTCCTCAAAATATTGCGGAATTAACACCGTGCAGAAAGAGTTGCTTGGGTCGCTACTTTGTTTGAGAAGGAATTGACTCTCAAGCGACGTCGAGAAATATTGTGTCTTTTGCTCGGCGAGCACAGCGCTGTCGAACATAACGACCGTGTTGCCAAACTCATGGTGGAAGGACGCCGATTTGTCCATAAAGAGTTCGATGCGAACTGTTTTCGTGGCGTTCGTGCGCGTTAGTTTCACCGTGGAAGTCGTGCTGGAGTCTTCTTTGACTACTATATATGTGCGGTTTGACGACAAATATATACTGTCCATAATGTTGTCGATTGAGCCCGAGAGTGTGAAGCGAGAGAGTGTGGTGGTTATACTGCCAAGCATTATGCCGGAAAAGCCCGAGGTGGTGCTTGAAATCGTGTTGTCGCCAAATAGGCGAATGTTGCCACCAAAGAAGTAAATATTGCTACCCGTTTTGTCTTGTCTGTTTGTAATGTTATTAGACACAGTGGCGTCTTGGAGCACGACCGAGCCTCCCGTGACAAAAAGCCCTGCGCCCGTTTCGTTTGTCGTTGTATTGGAAGTTACAAGCGTGTTTTGCAATTTCACTTCACCTCCAGCGACATACAACCCCGCCCCGCCCGAGTTTGCAGTGTTGTTCGTTATGGTTGTTTTCACCCTATTTTCGCCCGAAATCATTTCGTTTGTGACAATTAATCCAAGAGCGTTCTCGGCGACGTAGATGCCACCGCCAACGGAGGCGCCTGTTGCGGTTGCGTTGTTGTTTGAAATTGTTACACCGTACAATTCGAGACTGCTGACGCTGGACTGCGATGCAAACATTATTGCCCCGCCCTTGTCTGCAAAGTTGTATCTTAGGGTGCTGTTTGTTATGGCAACAGACCCCTCGTCACCCACGAATAGTCCTCCGCCAAATGTTGCGATGTTGTGGCTGACTGTAGAATTTTGATTGATAATAAGTTGCCCCTTTGCCACGTAGATTCCACCGCCGGAAGTTGCTGTGTTTCCTGCGCTTGCTCCGCCGATATGGACCTGTGACAAAACGCTATTCGATTCCGCTTCGTTTGTCCTATTAACAAAGTTTGCCCCGAAGAATATCGCTCCACCGCTGGTTCCCGCTGTGTTATTTGTAAACTCTGCGTTTGTGGCTTTTATAATGCCATAGCCGTCAACTGTGATTGCCCCGCCATAAGTCGTCGCAGAGTTTAATGTAAAGCGCGAAGAAGTTATCAAACTTTGCCCTGTGTGATCGCCCAAAACTAGAAGCCCATAATATAGGTATATCGCGCCACCGTTTGCTGAAATATTATTCGTGAAAGTCACGCCACTAAGGACATATTCACCGCCCGAAGTTTGAACTGTGGAATAGAGGCAAAGCGCTCCACCTGCCGTGGTGGCGTTGTTGTTTCTAACAGTGGTTTTGGTCATTTGCACAGTACCCTGATTGTGGACGTAAATTGCTCCGCCTTTGTCCGCAGTGTTACCTTCAATTACCATTTCGCCAGCAGTTAAATTGCCGTTTGAAATATAAACTGCACCGCCCGCCACTGCTGTGTTGCCAGAATAACTGGACGTCGCCGTGTCATATTTTCCAAGCGTGCCACTGTTTAGGTTCACTTGACCATAATATACATAAATAGCACCGCCGTTCCCGCCCACATTGCTGGCGTTTTTGGCGGCAGAATTGTTGAATATATTGCCACCATTAAGGTTTAATGTGGCAGAAATATCGCCCGCCATTAAAGTCTCGTTTGCACCTACGTAAACTGCTCCTCCATTTTGCGCGCGGTTGTTTATGAGATATGCCATCGAATTTACATTAAGAGTGCCATTTTTGTAGATTTGGACAAGAGATGAGCAAATTTCTGAGGTTTGATTGTTACTTTGACCGTCGATGACGACTGGAACGCCATAAAACTCGGCAGAACTATACGAACTGTAATCGCTGTTTGCCAAATATATAGTAAGGGTGCCACGAACATTGAAGAGCGTTCCTGTGTTTTTGTCTTGCTCATCAAACTGCCTGTAAATCTTGTAGCCCAGTGTCGCGTTATCTTCGCGTGGGCGCGAGACTATGACAACTTCCCTACCCTGCGGGATTTCAATAGTCATACTAGACGTAATGTATTGGTCTCTTAGGAGCATTAGATATAGTTTTTGCGCCGTAGTTTGGGAGACGGCGTCGTTTATGGAAGCATAGTAAACATTGCTCGTGTAATCTTTCACAGTTGCTTGTGCGGCGTAGATGTTTTCGTTTTGTTGCATAAACACGATTTCTTCGGCGGTAAATTTCGCGCTAGAAGCGTCATCTCTGCTATTAAATCGCGCAATAAGCACACGTTCGTTAACCTCTAAAACCTGTTCCATATATATTTTTATTGGTCTGCCACTAACAAATTTGTCTGTGACCATAATCGTCGCGCCATATATGAGATAGATTGGGTTTGAGGTGTCGGCGCCCGTTGCAATACTTCTTGACACTTGCATATGAAGCATATTTGTTATTTGTAAAGCATTTGGCGAAGTGCTGTTTAGGTATATTCCCGAATATGCAACAGAGTTTGTGGATATATTTTGCTCTATTCTAACGTCGTCAAGTGTCAAAACTGCGCCACTGCTAACAAATATTGCGCCACCTTTGCCGTTTGTTTCGTTTGATTTTTGTGCAGTGTTTGAAGTGAAACGCGCGCTGGAAATTGCTATTTGCCTGTTGTCTAAATATAGTCCTGCTCCGTCTTGTGCAGTGTTTAACGAGAATGTCGCGTTGTCGTAGATTTCAAACACACTTAAAAACGCACCATTACTCCTGTATCCGTCGCCGATGCCGTCGCTGACATAAAGTCCACCACCCCTGGTGGTCGCAGTGTTGTATGAAATGTTAGCGCCTTTTAGAATAAGTCCGCCATTATAGAAGTATATGCCAGCGCCAGTGTTTGACTGGTTGTTTTGAATGTTGCTGGCGCCAAGGATATTAACTTTGCCTTCGCCTGCGATATATAGTCCGCCACCGTTAACACCTGCATTATTCCCGCCCTTATAACGCTCGCTAGCGTATAATACGTCGTTTTTGACGCCGATATAGGTTGAAATGGTGGAGCAGAGAATGTCGACTTCGTCGCCGACCACTGCCACAGCACCACCATTCGTGGTTGCATAGTTGTTTCTAAACGTCGCGCCGTCTATTGTAATTATTTTTGTGCTCGCGGATTTTGCGACAAATAACCCTCCTCCGTCCTTACCTGCGTCGTTGCCATTAAATAACGTGCCATAATTAACAAAGAGAGTTGTAGAAATGGTGTAGATGCCTGCGCCATAGCCCGCGAGGTTGTTTGAAATGGTGCAATTATATATGTTTAGAACACCGCCTGTTGCGTAAATGCCTCCACCATAGTGGTTTGTGCTGTTGCTTAGACTCACAAGACTGTTGCCATAAGAGATTACGCCACCTGAAATGATGGAAGCATATCCGCCTGTAGTCGCGCCAAAGTAGATGTTGCCACCAAATCGTGCTTGATTGTTCGAAATGAGTGCTCCTGCGGTTACTCTTAGAATACCGTTATCGCCCACGTAAATACCGCCACCCTTGTTGCCTTGCGAGGTGCCGTATGAAAGAGCGGAGTTTGCTTGAGCGGAAGAACTCCCGCCTATGGTTGCCGAACCGATGATTAAAATGCCACTCTTTACCGCGACTGCCCCACCGTTGCCGGACGAATTGCCATACACCTCTGCGCCGTCAGTAATTTTGAGCATACCGCCAGCAATGGTGAACGCACCACCAAACGAGTTTGTGTAGTTCTCTGGGCTGTTGTTATAAATTTTGGATCTTCCCACATAGTTTGTGGCGGATTCGTCAAGAATTGTGGAAGCAATGTAAAGCACACCGCCCTCTTTGGCGGAGTTTTCGTAGATTTTCACGGCGTCCGCATTGCTACCATTGATTGATATTATGCTGTGACCTACTGAATATGCAACGCCACCACGCGTGGCAGTGTTGTCATAAATTTCGCCAGAGATAATATCAAGAGTGGATTTTGTGGCAAGATAGAACACTCCGCCGTTGCCAGTGTTTTGATTAGCGCCTTCTTCTACCGCCTTGTTGCCATAGATTTTTGCGCCATTCACGACCACTTGAGCGTCGGAAATGAATGCAACAGAGCCCGTTTTCGCTTGGTTCCCTGTAATATTTACGTTTCCACTTAATGTCAAACCGCCACCTATGACGGAGAAGAAACTGGAACTGTTTGCGTCATTGTTGCCGACGATATTTAATGCCACAACTTTGTAGTCTTTAAACGTGCCAGAATAGCCAAACGTCACGTTGTTTGAATTTATGAGGAACACATTGCCAGCAAGTGTGGCGTCGCGAGAAAGCGTTACAGTTCTGTTGTTATAGTCGTTTGCGGCTTCGTTCTCGGAGTCAAGTTGGTCGTATGCAGAAAAAATTGTTATGTCTTTGTTTATCAGTATACTGCTAGTTAGAATTTCACAATATTTGACTACAACATAGTCGCCACGCTGTGCGCTTTGAATTGCGCTTTCAAGGCTAGCGTGGTTAGACACAAAATCCTTGTTTGCGTTAAACACTTCTATCATATCTTCGACAACGATATTATATTCCAAATATTCTGCGTTTTCTTCGCGATTTATTATGGAGAAGAAATGGGCTGAAACGAAAATTGTCTGGTCGCTAGTGAAGTTATCGCTAAGCATTTTGAAGATTCCCGTGTTTGTGATGACTGCGTCAAAGGCGATTAAACTAAACACACGCGCTTGCGTGAGCGTCGTGACACCTGCAAAGGCAAGGTTGCTGACGTTTTGTGCGTTGCGGTTAATTTCCACAAATTGAATGTTTGTGCCACTAAAAGCGTTATCGCCAAGAGTAATTATACTGGCAAGATTAATTTGACTTTCTATACTAACGCAACCGTTAAAGGCGTTGTTACCAACTGTTTCAAGAGACTCAAGGTTCAATTCGCCCGCTCGTCCTGTTAGCATAAGCGAGGCACAACCATTAAAGGCGTCGTCGTTCACAACTGTGACTGTGCCACTTGTGTAAATGACGGTCGTTATGTCATTGCAATCTTTAAACGCTCCCGCTTTTACTTCCGTTTGGTTTGTTACAGTAACTTTTTTAAGCGACGACGGCACGTTATCCGCGCCACCAAACACAAAGGCAAGAGAGGTGTTCTCGGTTTGATTTTTGCCCACGAATGGAACAGTAAGGTTGACCAAATACTCGGTTTGCATAAAGGCGCTACCCGCAATCTCGGTGACGGAGTTTGGAATTGTTATAAACACATATTCGGTGTTGTAAAGCGCATATTTTTGTAGTTTTGAGATAGTGTAGTTCGTGCCAGATAGGTTGACAGTGCCTTTCAAAATAAATTCATCGACCGATAGCGAAATCTTTACCAGTGCCGTGTGAAGTTCGGCGACACCGCTCGCGATAACATACATATTGCCGTCCGTGTCAAAATAATATTTGTTTTGTGCGCCTATAAAGGTAATTTCAGAAAGATTTTTGCTTGATAGCGCTCCGTTTGCAATATTCACATTTACTGGCAAATTTGTGACAGAAGTCAAATTCGAAAGGTTGACAAAGGCTAACTCTGGAAGAGTCGTAACTGCCGTAGAAAGAGAGAAGTCAAGCGAAATAATATTGCTGTTTCCATTATTTTGTGCAAACCCTACCGAAGTTATTGTTTCGCCAATGGTGAGCGTCCCGCCCGAGAGGGTTAGCGCGTGATGTGGCAAAACTATGCTGGCGTTTGCGCTGAGGTTGCTGACGCCAATAGCGCTTAGTCCCGTAATTGCCGAATTAGTGTAATTAAAATAGAATGGATTGGTGTAATCTTGCCAAACGGCATAGAGCGTAATGTCTTTGGCAAAACGCGCCGTTGAAATCCCAAGAGGAGAGTATGTTGGCACGCTCGCACTTGCGTCCTCTGCCCAGCCGAGGAAATAGGCATAGCGGGAATTTACATTACTCGTTTGAATGTCCGCAATCTCCCACACTTTGCCCATTTTGTCCGCAAAGACAATGTTTGCGGTGTCGTTTATGCTAATGTCGCTTGTAATATTCGTGCCGTTTGACAAAATTTCCGACGTGCTGGCGTTTATGACGTTGTGACCGTCGGCGTTTAAGTCATAAGTTATTTTATATGTTATGGTTGAGAGCGCATATATTGTGATTGTGTTGTTTGACAGCGTTTGATAGTTGGCTATTTTTTCCAGAATGTCATACGTTAGCATGAAAGTTTGTGACAATTCTGCGTCGAATGTGGACAACTGCTCGTCAAACGACCAACCCTCGAATGTGTCTCCTATATCGTCTGAGCCATAAAGCGTGATGCTTAAAATGTCGCCGACCGAGGCAAACGAGGTGCCGTCTGGCGTGGTGGTGACTAATTTGTCATCAAGGGTGATGTCCCCTGCCACAAATTCCACCGTGTATGTCACTGCTTTCCAAGCAATATATAAGTCGAGTGTACTGCCGAGCATTGCAAAATCAATGACGAGACTGCCGTTTGTGAACATATATGTGCTGGTTGAATTTGCAAGGTTTGAAGTGTTAGACAAATAATCAATCTCAAAGCCTAGTCTGCTAAATCTACTCGCGAGTTCCGTTAAGGTGAGTTCCACTTCGCCGTTACTATCCACTTCATAGGTTCTAAAGGTTTCGCCCGTGGTGTTGCTATGAATTGTGGCAGAATATGGTGCCCAGATTGGGTATAGATGAATGTCGCCCGAGGTTAAGTGTGAAGAAATATCTGCGCCGTCGATGAAGGTCGCTTTCGCCGTCTTCCAAACGCTGTATGGGGAACGACTCCAACCTTTGAACACACGGTAACTGGTGTCTATTCCAGGAATTGTGTTCACGAGAGGCAGAGTGTTATGTTCTGTGTCGGCATATGCAAACGTAACGTCGTATATGCTGGCGTCGCTTGCCCCTGACCTGTGGAAGAACACTTTTATGGTGACTGGCGTCCACACGGCATAGAGTGTTAATTCTCCCTCTGTCGTAAGATTACTAACGGCTTGACCAAATGTGAAATTGTTGCCAAAGTCGTCACTCCAACCTGTTTGCGTATATCCAACTGCGGTGAAAGAACCCGTTGGCAAAGTTCTTTGTGTGTCATAGGTATATGTTGTGCTGTCACTGAAAGTGTTTGTGACTTGAGAAGAATTGTCGCCCGCGTCATATTTTATGGTGTATGTGTTTGGGGTCCAAATGGCATATAAGTCAAGAGTTGTGCTGGCGTTATATGCAAAATTGTATTTCGTGCCAAAAGCAAAATTCGTGCCTGTGCCGTCGGCAGATGTGTTCCAGTTATAGAATTTCCAGCCCGTTATAGAGAATATATCACTATAGGAAATAATTACGAAGGTGTCAAAATTGCAAGTTACGCTTTGGTCGATAAGTGTTGCCGTGTCCGAAGCGCCCACAGGTTTATTCGCGTGGTAAACGATAGTGAACTCTTTAGGCTCCCACAATACATATAAAACAAGGTCGCTATCTGGCATTTCAAAAATATCCGCCAATTCATAATTTGCGCCGGTGCCTAGTTGAGAAATGTTAAACGATGCAAATTGATAGCCATTTCGTGTTAAATATGGACTCTGTGCGTTGCCGATTAGGTCAAGAAGCGCGCTATGCCCCTCTTTTGTCAGTTGTCCACCCACAAAAACTTTTAGGGTAACTGTGTTTGTGGCTTGGCTGTAATAAGGATAGATTGGCGATGTATTGCTCAAAACTGCGCGCTCACCGCTGCTTCCTTTGGTGTGGTTCAGGTCTATTGTCAGCGTGCGATAGATGTCTGTCCACGAACACAATAGCGTAAGGTCGGCTTTGGACATAGTGGCGTTTTCCACGTCAAGCGCAACTGGCGTGCCACCCACCAGCCACGAAATGAAGTCGCGGTTTGTGGCGCGTACGATTATCTTATCAAGAATATCTTTTAACGGTCTCAAATTTGGGACTTGAACAATCCAAATGTTGTTCTCGATGACATAATCAAAACCCACAAGCCCATTGTCGGAAATTATGCCAAAAGTTGGGTCTAGATAGAGGCTAAAGATTGCCTTTGTTACATATATTTCTTGACCAAATACTCTAAAACGACTGTCGTCATCGTCAATGAAGAATATTGCGTCGGTGGCGACAATGTTATTTGCAAACACTGCGACGAGGAATTTGTCACTATTATTTTGCAATACGGTGCGAGGTTCAATGGTTATGACAACGCCCGAATTTAGTGGGCTTAAAATATTGACATACATATTCTGCACAAGGTCGATATGGTCATTCATGGTAAGTGTCGTGCCACTTATTCCGCCAAAGTGCAGTTGTCCCGCCTTTGATAAAGTGCGATCGATGTAAATCTTCCCGCCGTCATTCGCGCTTCCTATCGTGCCACCATATATTCTGACGATGCCAACGCTTGTCGCATTTTGAGCGCCAATATATATGTTTCTATATGTTATGTCCGAAGGGAGTTTGTTCCCAGAGATTTCGCCACCACGGATTTCGAATTTTCCGCGCACGATATATAATCCTCCGCCATATGTAGCGGTGCGATTGTTTATTATTTCGCCACCCTGCATAAGCACGGTGTGGTTGCTGGCGGAAGTGGTGTTGTCGCCAATACAAATGCCACCGCCATACGTCGCCTCGTTTTGCGAGATTAAAATGTTGTTTATAAGCACATTATAATCAGCGTTGCTGGCGTCGTTGCCGTGGACGTAAATGCCACCGCCATAGTGGGATTTGTTGCTTGAAATGGTTGGAAAGTTGCTAGATGTGTCACCAAAGGTAAGAAGTCCACTGTTGAGGGCGATGTAAATGCCACCGCCATAATAGTTGCTTGCGCCGACATAACTAACGTTGTTATTTGAAATTTCTCCGCTCAAAATGACGCCTGAGAGTTTGCTGGCAAAATATATGCCACCGCCCTGAGTTGCCGTGTTTGCGTTCACTTGACCGCCCAACATAACGAAACTAGAAGCATCTTCGGCGATATACACGCCACCGCCGAAATTTGCGGTGTTGCCGGTGATTTTAGTGCCAACGTTTATAGTCAGCGTTCCAACGGAATAAATTCCACCGCCTTGTCTTGAAGACGTATTGTTTGAAATCTCGGCGCCGTTTAAGATGACACTGCCTTTGGAATAGATGCCAGCGCCCTGTGAAGTGCTCCCGTGATTTATTACTTTTACGTTGGAGTTTAATGTTAGCGTACTCCCGTTATTCACATAAATTCCGCTATAACCCGTTGTGTGTTGGCTCTTCACCCCGTCAATAGTTATCGTAAACTCAGGTCTAAACGTCACGTTGCTTGAAATGTTTAGCATATTCCCGCTGAAAACCGAGGCACGCGAAATGACTATATTATCGGTGGACGAAATTGTTACATTTGCGCTGAATGTCAGGGGTTTGTTTATAGAAATGGATTTTTTCACCAGCACCAGTTCGTCGCCGTCTGAAAGTGAGGTAACTGCAGTGTAAATAGAGTCGAAATATTCCTGCTCCTGCGTTCCTGCTTTCACAATATATGCGATAACTTCTTGCCAATAACAATAAAGAGAGATAACTTCCTCGTCGCGAAGCCCAAACACGCTGATTGATGGATTTTTGTTTGAGTCTCTATACATTACGTCCGTGCCCTCGGTGTAACCGTCTACGTCCATATCAGTGTATAGCCCGACGATTGCGTGGTCTGCGAGCATAAAGTCATAGGAAAATTCGTTGTAATTAACATAGAGTTGATATTGATTTATGGTGTATATAATATAGTCGCTGTAAATTTCTGGGTTATAATTTTGCGTCTGCGTCGAGAGTATTTCCCTAATGCTTCCAGTGTTGGCATAGACTTTGATATACACCACTTTTGGCACGAAGATTGGCACAAAATAAATTTCCATATCATTACTTATGATTTCGGCGTAAATTTCATTGTATGTGTATTCTTTATTTGGAACAAGGTTGTCGCTTGAGAGCAAAGAGAACCTAAACTTGCCGTCAGCAAAATTTGACGAATTAAAATATATGCCCGTTTGCGTCAAAACGCCGTTATTTTTATAGGCAACTTCCCAATTTACAAAGCGATAGTGGTTGAGAGAAGGGGTGTTTAAAGTAACACGCTGAGAATATTTATATTTGCCATATTCCGTCTGCGTTTGTGTGCTTGCGTCGACAGTGTAGACCGTGAATTCGAGTTCTTCCCACTGCGCTTCAAGGGTTATTCCAAGTATTGGTTTGTTGTTGCTAGAATTGTATTTTATTATGGTTGTCGCGTCTTTCCTATATAGATATTCGCCAGATTTCAATTGGTAACCTAAGCGTTCGCCCGTGATATTTTCAAGGATTTTCAGTGTCGTTTCACTATCTTCTTTAAGACTTAGGGTAAACGTTGAGGTATAGAAAGTTTGCTCGTCTGTAAGAGGATTTGTGTAAATAAGCGTGCCACCACTTGGATTTATATTGATGTGGTCGGCGGCTTCTTTCACTTGCAAACAGTTCTTGTTTGGGTCCTCGTTGGCATAAAGCGCGTAGCCCTTTATTGGTGAGCCAAATTCATCGTTTCCGATTTCGAGGGTGAAGAAGTCTTTGTTTTTTGTGAGAAGTTCAAGATTGTTGCTGAAAGTTACAAGAATTTTGTTTTCCAGAACATTGTTTTTATACAAAGTGGCTGAGTCCGCTAGCACGATTTTAATCTTCATTTCGTCGTTTGCGGTTATGTATGCTCGCAGTTCGTTAAGAACGTTTATAAAGGAATATCGCGTGAGAAAAACTTTGTCCACCACTGCCGCAACGTCCAGTTCCAGTTGCACAAATTCCGTCTGATATGACGACGTGACATAAATGTTGCCAAGAATTGTGGAAGAAGTTATCGTCAGTTTTGTGTCGTCTTGAACATAAATTTCGTTTGACATTGTGTTTGTTGCAGTGTTTCCTGAGAATATTGTTCCTTTTAGGGTCACCGCGGCGTCAAATTCAAGGTTAGATAGATACAGTGCCCCGCCGAAGTTTGCACGATTATTTTCTATCAAACCATAGATAAATTCGCTTTGAGCATTGCTGGACGTATGATAAATTCCACCGCCCGAAATTGTCGCAACATTATTTGAAATGGTGCCGTTCATTGTTATTCTGCTACCGCCACCAAGATACACACCGCCACCATTCACGCTTGAAGTGTTTTGAGATATTAGCGCGGTTTCTTTCAAAACTATTTTGGAAGTGTCTTTGGCATACACGCCACCACCGCTAATGGAAGTAAAGTTCCCGCTGATTTTGCCACTAACCATAAGTGTTGCATTTTCAAGTGTTGCCACGCCACCGCCATATTTAGTCACGACAACGTCGCCACGCTTGCCGTTTGCGTAGATTTCTGCAAGCGCAGTCAGCGTCACTGTGCCGTTTTGCACGCAAATAGCACCGCCAGTCTCGGCATAGTTACCAGACAAAAGCACGTTTGAAATGGTTGCGTTTGCGCCGTTACTATATATAGCCCCGCCGAATGTAGCGCCGTTTGACGACAAAAGCGTTTGAGAAATGTCACTTGTAGCGTTATTAGAACTGATTGACAAAATATTTGCGCCCGAAATGTAGATTGCACCGCCGTTTGTCGTCGCAATGTTTCCCACAAATTTTGCGCATAAAATGTCCAAAGACGCCGTGGAATATATGGCACCTCCATTTGTGGCTTGGTTTGAAGAAAAGAACACGTTATATGCAACGGTCAAACTGTTTTCGGTATAGATTGCCCCTCCGGATAGAGCGGAGTTCGCGGTAAAAGTAATATGACTGCTGCTACTTTCGCCAAGGCTTATGGCATTTGCTGTGAATAATGCTCCACCACCGTTTGAAGCGGTGTTGCTAGAAAACTCCGCAGACAAAACATTAAAATAGTTTGCGTTGTTCGCCACATATATTGCGCCACCATTTGTGGCAGAGTTGTATATGAACGAGCAAGAATTTATGGTAATTCCACCACCGACAGACAGGTATATAGCCCCGCCTTTTGTTGCCGAATTCTTCTCGGCGCCAGCCCCGCCAAACACCGCAGAATTTATGGTGACTTTGCCACCATTTGCCACGTGTAGTGCCCCGCCGTTTATGGCAGTGTTTCCAAAGAATTTTGCGCCGTTAATGTCAAGGTCACCGCTTATTGTAGCAAACGCGCCATAGCTTGATGCAAGACCCGATGTGATAAGCCAGTCGCGAGCAATGACATTTTGATTTAACACTAATTTGCCACCTAGCGCAACGTTTATTGCGCTTCGTTCCCTTGCTGTCCCCGTCCCGCTTAGGGTCAAAGTAGTGGTATCTCCTGGGACGTTTTGCCCAAATGTGAGCGTAAATGAGTTTGTTACTTTAAACGCTTCGGTAGTGCTAAAATTGCCCGCAAGTGTCAACTCTACTCCCCTGATATTTGGCAGGATTGTAATATTTGTCATTGTTGTTATTGGCGAGGAAAGTGTGACATTCTGGGCGATAATTATTATAGTGGAGTTTATTTGAGCATACAAAGCATTGTTGACGTCTAGTAGAGCCTCATCTAGAGACATATAATAGATGTCTTTTGTTATTCCATTAAAGGTTATCGCGTCTTTCACAAAGCACACCGCGGTTCCCCACACAGCATAGATAATCATAGAATTTTGCGAAAGTTCAGTGACTATAAACGCCTCGCCGGGAGCGAAGTCCACTATGCCATTATTTGCGTCCTCTTGAGTTCTAGAAAATCCCAAAAGTTCATGGTTTTGCCTGTATATAAACTGCGTGAAGATTGCTCCAAAAGAGGAGGAATAGTTCGTGACGGATTTGTTGTATGGCACCAAAAACTCGTCGCCCACTTTGTTGTTTGCAATAATGAAATCACCTTCTCCGCCGTTTGAATTCACTTCTACGTTTAGCGAAATTTGCGAGTAGTAGAGAGTTATAACAATCTTCTTGTCGCTTATATTGGCGCTAAACGCTTCATTTATCTCAAACTGCTTGCCATATGTTGTGTATCTGCTCCCGTTTATCTCATAATAATTTAGGACATATCCGTCTGGACGATAATTTTGGCGCAAGATATATTTAACGCTTTCGCAATAGAAATAGTAAACGCCATCATTTGAATAGACATCGCAAGAAATGGTCTGGTCGTTCTCAAAATATGTTATTTGCTTTGGATAGACATATGGGTCGCGCTCGGAGTTCACAAACTGCACTTGAGATTTTATACTCGTAAAATCTGTTGGGTTTGCGTCGTTTATTTGTGCCTGTGCTACTATAGAATAGGAATTTAGTTTGCTGGACGCTGGGAATGTAAAGGGAGTGCCATATTTGAGGTTTTGTTTTAAATTGTCTAGTCTTGCATTCGTAATTGGTTGACCAAATATGGTGTAACTGCTGTCGCCCGAACCGCCTAAATATGTGTCGTATTTATACGAAATTTCATAGATATTTGCCTCCCACACAGCGTAAAGATAGATGTCATATGGTGGCATAATAAAGTCTGATAGCAAAGTCTCGAAATAGCGATAGTTGCTGTTTGGATTAGCAATAATTTCGAATATTTCAGTGTTTGTGGCTATAGATCTAGAGCCTTTGTTGTCCGCGTTTGTGAAATAATACGCCCAACCTCTAAAGACATAGTCGGTGCGCTGTGTGGAGTATGTGTTCACAAGGTCCACGAATTCTTGCGAAAGAGACTCATCATACACAAAGGTTATATGTTCAGGCAGTGTAATTTTGTTTACGTCCTTACTTACATCGCTAAAATATAGTTTATAGTTTTGGTGATAAAGCACCAAATCCGCAGAAGTCCTGCTTGGCGAGATGAGGAAAATGGACGAGTCGTAGACCTCAAAAACTTTATAGCCATTCTTATAATTTTCAAAATAAGTAGTGTTTGTAAATTTTACCACAGGAATATTAAGAATATAGCCGACGAGGTCAAACATTAAATAGATTTTTTCGCCATTATTGTCGTAGTTGTTTATATTTATGGTTATATAGTAGTAGGAAGTGTCTTCTCTTTGATCTATATATATTGTTTGTGAATTGCCAAATGTCGCATTCCCCACGATTTCCAAAATGCCGACATTGTGGACAATGGAGTTCCCGGTGTTTTCCGCAAAGTTTGGTGCAGTCATCGTTATTGTGCCAATGTTGTAGATTGCGCCACCAAAAGATTTTGCGTCGTTTGAAGTAATTTCACCACTAAGCAGTAACAAAATGCCGGACGAAGCGACGTAGTATGCACCGCCATATTCTGAATTGTTTCCTTTGATTATTACTTCAAGTGGACTGCTCTCTTCGCCCTCTCCTTCATAGACAAGATTGCCTGTGGAATATTCTTCTTTGTCTATCACCGTGCCGTCTTCCAACGTATAACATATATATATTGTGTCTACTGATGTCGCGCGGACTTTCGCGCCCGAAATAAACATTGCCCCGCCATTTGTGGCGCTGTTGCCTACAAGCCTGACACTTGTTAAAGTGGTTTCACCATTATTAAACGAGATTGCTCCGCCATATGTAGATGAACCCGAGGCGTTTGTTGCGCTGTTTTCTAAGAATTTTGCGTTTAATATGCTAGATGTTGTCGCCGACGAGTCAAGGTATAACGCACCACCAGAATTGGTGGCCGTGTTGCTAATAAAGGCGCTTTTGGTCAAATTATTTTTGTTTATAGTTAAAACCGTCGATCCACCAGTGTAGATTGCGCCACCATATGTGGCAGAGTTTAATTCAAACACACTTCCCGTTATTATAAGGGTAGAACTGCCGATTGCACAAATGGCTCCGCCGTCACCGCTTTGGACTTCTGTCCCTTGAGCAGAGTTTGAGTTAAACAAAGTGGCAGTGGAGGTAAGCGTTGCATTTTCAATGTATATCGCCCCGCCACAAACACTAGTGTTGTTTGAAAATTCGCAAGAAGTGACGGACACATTTGAATTGTTTACAAACAGACCAGCGCCACGAGTCGCCGTGTTGTATGTAGCAAGTGAATTTGAGAGATATAGTGTGGAACTATACAGATATATCCCGCCATCAACACTGTCGTTTTCTAGCAGGTGAACATTTGAAATGACCGCGTCTGTACAGTTTTTGAGATAAATTGCAGAGCCATTTTTTGCCGAATTTTGCTCGTAAATTATGGTGCTTGACGCGTTTGTGCAACTAAATTCTGTGCCTTGTGCATACACTGCCCCGCCATAAGAAGAAGCCGAAATATCATAGTCCGCCGAGTTTTGCTTGAAGTGTGCCAGCAAAATGGATAATGTTCCACCCGTTACATAAATTGCTCCGCCATATGCGTCTGCTGGACTTTTGGCTTTGTTTTGCAAAAACACACCTTGTGTGACAGTTATTTGTGAGTTTTCGGCGTAAATAGCCCCGCCATACGAGGAAGTTGTGTTGGTTAGTTGAGCGGAGTTGTTTTCAAACCTCGTGCCATTAATGTTAAGTGTGCTGTTGATGGAGTTTATGGCACCACCTTTGCCTTCTGTATTATTTTTGCTGTTTATAAGCGTCACATTTTTGCCGAGATTTAGCGTGGCATTTGTTAGTTTTATAAGCGCTCCGCTGGTCGCAAACGCTCCGCTTATCACAAGCGTTCCCTTTGAACCCTCGGCGGTTATTGAAAGAGACCCGCCACTGGTGATATTAAACATATTATTTCCAATAAATGTGGAGTGTTTGACAATGTTTACTGAAACAGAAACAGTGGCATCAAGCGCAATCGTCAAGTTTTTCGCCGAAGTTATCGTAACGCCTTTTGTCAAAGAAATATTGCCGGCATTGGATAGAATGAAAATATTATAATTTGGTGCGGTGGCACAAAGAGTGTCTGCGTCCACGAAATTTATGGCGCTATCGAATTTTGAGAAAAAGTAGTGTATATTTGTCCCGACGCCATAGTAGTCTTTGATATAACACTCGGCGTTTTCCCACCTGAGAGTTAATATATATACAAACCTACCCTTTGCGTCGAGTCCCGCTTCCAACTTTTCACTTGAGATAGTTACACTGCTGACGCCCACTGGGATTTCCGCACCGCCTTTGTCAATGTATCTCACTGCGCTTTTGCCAAAGGTGTAGTAGTTGGTCAATGTTGGCAGAATAAATTGTTGCCCAAGTGTTTCGTTTTCAGACACAAGATAGGTGTTTTGACCGTCAAACACCACGTCATATTTACTCTCGTCGCCGATGTAGTCATAGATGTCTCCTGCGCCGAGTTTTACTTTCACCACGACAACCGCATCAACCCACACAGAGCAAAATTCTATTTCCGAGCGAGATTCAAAATTGCCTATTATGCTGTTTAAGTTTTGGACATTTACAGTGAATTTAAACCCTTGGCTAAAATTATTAGAGCCAATTAACCAATGAGAGAATGATTGTCTAGGGAACGACCATCTTCCAATAGTAGTGCCGTTAGTAGTCCCGTCGTTTTTCACTGGAAAGTAGATTACATCGTCAAAATTTGCGACTATTGTAACAATTTCGCTGTTATAACCGCCTAGTAAGGTGTCATTTGGGCTCTGTTTGCTAGTAAATTTAAAAGTGTAAGTTCTAGGTTGATAGATAGCATAGAATGTTATGCTCCCTCCTGCCGTTTCCACTCGTGGAGTGATTTCTGGATTGTATGGTGCTTGCTTGTCTGGGTTTGTGTCTGCAACATATTCCGCGTAAGTTTTATATATTGCCGACCAGCCGAGGAAATAATACCCCTGCTTGGTTGGTCCAACACCAACATAATCGCCTGAGACGACAGGTGGCAAGTTGACGAAATATTTGGTTGTAACGCCGTCGCTTTGCAACTCTGATGTCACTGGATAGCCAAGATAATCAATCTGAGTATTTGCGCCATACAGTCCGCTGTTTAGTTCAAAATAAGCATAGTCCGTGTCCCATATTGGATATAGATATGTGATTTCATTATCCAGTCCGCCGACGGTGATGTCTCGCGTGGAGAAATTATTGTTGCCGTCTGTCCAGCCGGAGAAAGTCATACCCGCGTTTGTGGCAGTTATATTGCTGATTATCCCAATTCTGACGCCAAAGTAAGTCTTAATCATTATGGCATTAGCGATTTGTTTTACATAGATTTTGTCTGTTATGCTCTGCCCGTCAGCCAATAATACGAAATGCCCAAGCATTGTCGCATAGTCATAATAGTAGACATAATCGGCGTTCTGTTGCGTAACCGCAATATATCCGGGGCTAGTAATTTCCACCGAATATTGCGTTTCAAGTGCATTTTCGTCAAATGCGCCAAAAGTGGCGGTTGTTTGCCCGTTTTGCGTTGGGTCTAGGACTATATATCTTTCGTTGCCCGTCCAAGGTGTGTCAAACTGCAAATTGCTTGTCACCTCAATAAGTGGAACACTAGTTAGGTGAATGTGGTAGTTCGCGCGTTCAAACATTCCGTATAACGCGTTTGTCAGCGTAATATTTTTGCCATAGTATGTGTAGGCATAGGCATAATCTTCGGTTATAGTCCAATTTATTCCGTCTTGCGTTGCTTCACCAAGCGCCGTGTCGCCCGTGCCACCGTTTGCGTTTATTTGAAGGTGATATTCGTTCCACATTGCGTATAGAATAAACGTATAATTGCCGGAAGAGTCGAGTGTGATTTCGGGCGTTTCAAGCACAACTTTCACTTCGCCTCCCGCCAAGAAATTCATAGATTGCGCCTGCGAATTTAGCGACCAACCGGCGAAAGTAAAGTCACTTTTCACAAGCAGTGACTCGTCAAGCCCCATATAAGTGCTAAACAAAACGCCGTCATTTGAACTTATTTGCGAATATTTAATATTGTGCGTGATGTTGTGCGTGGAAGTCGCTAAATCATAGTTGTATCTAAAAATGTTTGCGCGCGACAAATATATGCCGTAGCCAAGTTCCAGCCTTAAGTTATAGTCCACTTCTTCCCACACCGAATTTAATTCAATAGTATTGTCGTCAAGGTCACTTGTGACTATAAACCCATTGTTTAATAAACTCGTGGAAAAAACAATTTCTTCGTCTAGTGTCACAAATCTTTCCAAATAATCAAACCCTTTGAAGGTATAGTAGTATGTGTCAAAAGTGCTAGTAACAATAGTGTTTGGGAACAAATCTTCAAGAGATAAAACACTATCATATAAAAACTCTGCGACTGCGACATTCTCGCCCTTGTCGTCAATAAAGTTTATTGTAAAAGAATTTTGCTCCCAAATTGCATAGAGCGTTACTATTTCTTCGCCTATAATGGATAAGTTATAGACATATTCCTTGTTCAAAGCGTTATCGTCCTCTTCGTCGAAATAGAAGCAGTTTTCCTGCGTCCTTTCGTTTACCATTTGCTTGGTCGTCCAGCCCGTTTGCGTCCAACCATAGAGCAAATAACCGCCCTGCAATGTGGAAAGTGAATTATATGTGAACAAATCCGATTTTTGCGCGCCTTCCACCGACGAAGATGCCGACGCAGAATAGCCATTCTCGATTTTTGGCAATTCTCGCGAGTAATTAACAATGTATGTTATTGGTTGCCACTCTAATACAAAATTTATTTCAAAATACCCAGACGCGCCAGAAATCCTCCAAAATGCGTCGGAGTTTGTCAACAAGTCTTGACTAATTGTGAATACGGACGATGTCCCATATAATCTGGTGTCCGTGTATTCCTGTGTGGCAATGCTATAATTCATAAGCAGGAGATATTCAAAATCATACCCTGTGTTTACTGCACGCGGAACATTCTTAAAATCTACCGCAGAATTTACCGTCAGATTACTAACAATAAGTTTGCCAGATTCGTTTAATGAATATGGCGAGGACAGGGTGACTCCAGCGTAGGTTGCTTCGCTGAAATGATATTCTTCTTCTAACGCCGAACCTGTTGGTTCTATAGCAAGTTTGAAGTTTCTTGTCCCCCACGCGATCGTCAGCGTAATGTCACGCTTGACCATAGGGAACGCCTCGGTGTATAGTTTGCCCGTTTCGTCGGTGTAGCCTCTGTAATAATACACAGGGTATGTCTTGCCGACATCGTTTATATTCACGCAGTATGTGCCAGTGATGAGAGGCACGGTGGCGCCCGCAATGTAATAGCGCTCTATTTCGTTCTTGCCCTCTTCGGCTTTAAGCGAAGGGTCGGTTCCCGAATATTTATAGTTTATACTGTCATAGTAAAATGTGACTGTAAAGATTTTATTCGTCCAGTTGGCGTGAATGGTGAAACCCTCTGAGTTAAACTCCGCGACGTTTTTTGTGTTGAAAAACTTATTGTTTTCGTTGTATATGTTACCGTCTTGGTCTACATAGTGGCTAAAAACCAACGCAACATCTGAGTCCGCCCTGTTGTTTATGTCCGAAGTGTAATAACTAAACAAGTTAATGTCTGCACCGTATGTTGTGCTTATTGTGGTCGTGCGAGCCGTAGCAATCCCGCCACCGTCCTGCATATCAATGGTGACTGTCACTTGCACGCCAATCCACTGGCAATAGATGCTGGCGACACCAGAGGTAATGTTAAAATTTTCGTCATTTAATGTATAGTTTGAGGTGTTATATCGTATGCCTGTCCCGTCGCGTTTGCTGTTAAGTGACGCAATTCTATAGTGGTCATTTGTGAAAGAAATAGGCAAATTATTCACTCTAAAATCGTTTGCCGAAGCACTTATACTCACGTTACTTGTCATTGCAGAAGTGATTGTAAAATAGTTTTCATCGGTGTTTGAAGTGTTGGAGTAAACTCTAATAGCAATTTCTTCCAGCCAGTTTGCGTAATATGATATATTGGTTTTTGTCTCGCATGCGACAAGTGTGTCAGGCGAAGCGGTGGCTCCCACAAGGTTGTAATAGTTTTTCAGCATAGAGCCAGTCTTTGAAATATATGCGTTTGTTGGCAGTTTGAAGCCATAGTTGCCTGATAGAGCCCCAATATAGACGGATAAAACAACAACGCTCGTGCCCTCCCCGCTGAAACTCTCTATATATTCATTGCCCGATATTGGATAGAAAGGTGAAAGCGTGCCACCAGCAGTATTGCTGAAAATCCCGCCCTCGAGATTTATGGTAATAGTTGCTATGTCCCTTTGCCACTGCGCTAGTAGCCTTAGAGTATAGTCATATCTGCCGGTGCTTGAGTTAAACGTCCTTTGCACTCCGTTCTCTTGTGTCACCGACACAACGGAATTTATGTCGTATATATTCGCGCTTGCCGACCAGCCGACAATGGAGAAGAAATTTAGCGCATATGGAATGTCATTTCTAATTTGATATGACGAGCCGTAGAGAATATTGGCGTAAACTTCGGCGTTTTCTGCATTGTTGTATCCCGCACTATCATTTACTTTGTCATAAACAACTTTCACAAAACTATAGTCATACACGGCATATAATTGCGCGGTGTTGGTTGGCAGTGGGAAAAGTGTAATAGAATCATAGTAGGAGACGTATGTCTCTTTTATTATATTAGAATCTCCGCTTGTTTTCCAGCCCACAAAATTATAGCCAAACAAACTTGGTAAATTTTGAAACACAGAGGTGTATAAATCGTTTACATTCACGGAACCTGCGCTGGTGTTCACGCTAACTTCCGTGGCTTTCACATATGTTAAATTATTGTCCGCCACATAAAGAATAATAGTGATTGGGTGCGAAGCCCACACGGCAGTTAATGTAACTCTGCTAGACACTAAATGCAAGTCAATAATGTTCCCCGCATATTTCCAACCCGATTGCATAAAGTCGTCCACGTCTAGATTATAGCGATATTGCGCGAGTTCTTCTGCGTCTAATGTCGTCCCTACGAAATATTTTTTGGTGAAAGAAATGACATTTGACGAGACGTTTCCTTGTGGCGTGGTGTAGCCCGTCACGTTTAAAGTCCTTTCCGCTGGCAATTCGTTACGCTCAAAATTAAAAGTAACATCTGCCGTCCAAATAACATAGAGAGTAATTGTGTTCGTTTCAGGGAAGCCATAAGCAGACATTATCTCTGGCGTTATTGTAATCGCGTCACCCCAGTTAAAGAATGTCGTTGCATTTGGATATATTCCTGATATATTTTTAGTAAAATACAGTCCAACATAATCGCAGTTTTGGCGCTTTGTGTTTGGACTTTCAATTATAGTGAAATTGACGCTAGCGCCAGTTTTGTCCACTTGGTGAATGGTAGTAATGTCCACGTCACCACCGTTTTCGTCGTATATAAGAGTGTAAACTTCTGTCCAATTCGCGCTAACCATTCCGCCATTTGCAGTGTCAAAGTCCTCAGCCGTGCCAGAGAATTTATAGATAAACGGTGCGGAACCTGTCACTTCGTTATTTGAAATT
The DNA here is from genome assembly GCA_964369125.1 of uncultured Christensenella sp. GTDB lineage: Bacteria > Bacillota > Clostridia > Christensenellales > UBA1242 > UBA7862. The sequence goes on along the minus strand of CAYJEF010000001.1, from coordinate 12,843 downwards.
GCACTAAACGATAGAAATCTGTGACCCTTTTTAGTTAGTCCTCTATACGCCAAAACTAGTCCGCTATTATCATTTCGAATTTGCGAATAAGTGACTGTGTATATCATAGAATCATTCTCAAGAATAAGGTTAGGGAACATAGATAATTTCTGTTCCTCAGTATCCGTCCAATTCCCGCCGTTTATATTCACGACCACTTGATAAGTTTTCTCTTCCCAAAGGGCGCTAATTGTGACAATGTTGTCGGTGGTGAGGTCGTCGTCTGCCACAAACCCGCCGTCTGCAATGCTAATAAACTCCAGCGTTTGGGAGTTCAAACTAAAGGTTTTTGAAGGCGATCCTGTATATGTGTATATAAGCCCCTTTAGTACTTTTATGGCGTTTTCTTCGCTGTCATAATATTCTGTCGTGTTGAAGCCCACACTTGGGTTAATTAGACTGCTGGAACCATATAAAATGTTTTCAAGTGACCACGAGGCGTTAGTTCCGCTCTCGTCTACAAAGTTTATGGTATAAGAATTGCCTCTCCAAACGGCATAGTAAGTGGTGTCGGCGGTTATCGCAACGGTGTCGCCTGCCTCCAAAGCGCTCGTATATGAAGCGGTGTTACTTATCCCCCACGACACAAAAGTTTTGTGAGGTGCTTCAAATGTAAACGCAGTTGGGAGGACATAGTTTGTTACATTTGATAACACTTGCACGACTTCATAATCGTTAGTGCCGTTGTTGGCGTAGAATTTTACACATTTTTTCCACACTGCGTAAACTCTATAAGAAAACTCGTCGTTTACTGCATCATAAGTCATATTAAGATTTGGGTCAGGAACAATAATTGCAAATCTATTGGCGTTTAGATAAAAATTGTCCACTCCGTCCGTTATATATTCAATCTCGTGGTCGTCGTCTATGTATGGCAAGTTTCTGTTCTGGCTTGAGATTGTGTAGGTGTTTGTGTTATTCGCATTCACCAGTTCCGACGCGAGAGATTGCTGTGTTGTTCCGTTTAAATAAACACTCACGCGCACGCCCTTCTTCTCCCACACTGCTGTGAAAGTAAGCGTTGCCCCAACGTTTTCGCTGGTCATTGCCAGCCCCGATTCGTTGTCTGCGGTGAATGAGGTGTATATTTTGCCGTCATGCTCCCACCCGCCGAATTTGTGGAAGTTGTCGCACATGAAAGGATTTTGTGGCAATGTGATTGTATAGTTATATGAGACTTTTTTTGAAGCAGGTGCTGTGCCAGTCACGCCGTTTGTGCCGTCGTCTCCGTCGTCAAAAACAATGGTAAACCAAATGGCGTAGAGTTCGATGTCGACAGTTGTGTTATAGTTCCCCGGCAAATATTTCGTGCCTGTGCCGTCAGGGCTAGTGTTAAATTCGCTGAAAGTATAACCCGCGAAAATGTCAGCAGGCAGGGCGAAACTGCCGTCTCTTTCTGCCGAGATTTCTTCACTCCCTGTTTTGCCTGCGTGCATATGGACGATTGCTTTGTTAATGCGCGCCCACACGGCGAACAAAGTCATATCATTTTCAATAACAGCATTTAGATTGCTTGGAGAATAGTCCACTCTCCCGCTAATTCTGCCCCAACCGTCGAAATAATAGCCTTCTTTTGTCACTTCTTCGCCAGTCAGCAATAAAACATTCGTTTGATATGCCAGCCCGTCTTGCTCATATGTCGCGGTATCGCCTTCACCGTCGTCTCGGAAGGAATAGGTGCCACCTTCAAGGTTGTATGTAATGCTATAGGAACACACTTCCCAAGTGCCGAAAATTTCAAAAACATTGTCATTTAACACAAATGCTGTGTCAAAAGTTGCATCAAAAAGATCGTCGCCTTCTTCGCCACCATTTCTAAAAGTAAGAAAAGAATAACCCACGCGTTTAATTTCAAAACTGCCATTTGGCAAAGTTTGGTTTGTTGTTGCATTTTTTAAGACACAGTTAAGAGTAGTGGTGTTGTTTTGAATAGATTTACTGTAACTTAGCAACAATCTCATACCATACGTCAAGTTAAAAGCCTTTGTCTCATATGTGCTCTCCCCTGTTGGATAGGCAAAAATTGAGAGCGTTTTTGGGTTTCCCGTCCACACTGATTGAAAAGTGACGAAAGTGGTTATAGTATCGCCCGAAATACTGGAGAGAATATCAAGATTCGACACAACATATGTTGTCCCCACGTTTTTTGTAACAGCGCCCAAGCGATAAAACGAGAGCGTGTAGTTTGAACGAGTTATAGCGGGCAACGTAAATTCCGAACCCTCCAGCAAATTTGTGATTACAATCTGCCAGTTTGTGATGTCAAGTGTTACGGAGATTTCCTCAGTATCTTCAAACAGATAACCGCTTGCTACGTTCAAATTTATGGAGTTTTGTATGGCGTCAAGCACGCTCGTGTCTACAGTTGCGCGGTCGGTTTCGTCGTCTTGCAGTTTTATATAGACGTTGTCCACAATTCGTTTGTAGACGGCAAAAAGTTCAAGGGTCGCGCCTTTTATCCCGTGGACCTCGTCGTATATGTCATACTTCACACCTGTGCCATCGGCTCTAGTGTTAAAGCCAAGGAGCGCACTGCCGTTTTTATAAAGGTAACTTGTTTTGTCTTGTGTAATGTCGCTAAGAGATTTCGCAACGCCAACGGACACAGAGGAATCTAATTGTGATTTTGTTAGAACGTTGTTATTCGCGTCAATCTCATAGTCGGTGTAGATAATTATGTCGCCGAAAATTTCCGACCATTTTGCATATAGTGTTATTTCGGTTCTGCCACTTAAAAATCTCCAGTCAAGGAGTTTTGAGACATTGGTTAAGTTCTTAAAACTTATGAAGTTTGTGCTTGTTGGCGTAATGCCACTGCCCGACTGCGGGTCCACTAGCCACCACCCCTCAAAGTTGTGATAGTCTGGCACACGGACATTAAAAGGATAGGTTGTAAAGTTTTCGATGGTATAGTTGTCGCCATATTTTCGGTTGCTTATAGTGACCACTTCGTCCGTCAATTTGTCGTCATATGTTCCGCCAGTGTAGGCTGGGTAGGACAAAAGCCCCGATAGGTTGGAGTTTAATTTTATTGTAACGGGTTTTGCCTCCATGGACACAAGGAACACCGTGTCGTTGTTTGGCGTTTCTACTCTTGAATTTGCCAGATATATTCTGCTGTTGTCTTGATTGTTTGGATTGCTGGTAAAAGCATAGATATAATAGTATTTACTGAAAAATTCTCTATAGTCCGCCACAGTCACAGAGGTGGCAGTTCTATTGCCCGTCAGCGGGGAATAGGATAGCACGGAGTTTTGGTTTTGATAAACACTTCCCGTAAAAGTCTCCAGCGACGATTTTATGTTTTGGAAATTTATTTCGCCAGTGTAATATGTCGTCTCTATCTGCCCTAGCAAAATGTAAGATGACGAGCCACTGCCCGATTTATTGTAATAATCCACAGCATAAAAAGTGGACGTCACGGTGCCGAGAGTGTAGCCCGCATACAAAGTCAAATCGCCCTCCAAGGCGGAAGGTGTGTATGCCTGAGTCTTTGCACTGTCCATAAACCAGCCCATAAATTCGACAAGGGTTTTTCTGCCGTCAGCGGACATAACATTTGAGATGTTTGGCAGAGTTGGGACTTCTCCTTCCACTATAACGAGAGAAGTGTTTGAGACGACAAAAGGCTCCACTTCCAAAGTGAGTGTGTAAGTATTTTTTGTCGTGGGAGTTGTGGAGGATACCCCGATGATTATACCCACGACCGCTAAGACACATATAATTATGCTAGACAAAATTATCGCTTTCTTACGTTTTGGTTTTGGAGTCTTTGCAGGGGGTTGTCCGCCAGAAGAAGGGGGAATGTTTGCGCCTCCCGAGTTTTGAAAATTTGCATTTGGGTTTGCGTTTAAATTTTGATTTGAATTATTTGGGCGAGCAAAATTTGGGTTTTGATTAGGCGTGTTTGGCACGACAATTCTTTGCCCATTTTGAATGATAACTCTCTGCGCTGGCACTCCTTGTTGAGAGGTGTTTGAACGAGCAAAATTTTGATTTTGGTTTGGCACATTTGGACGAGCAAAATTTTGAGAGTTAGTTGTGTTTGGACGAGTAAAATTTTGATTAGAATTTGGCGTATTTGGTCTCCCAAAATTCTGGGAAGGATTTTGAGAATTTGCAGAGGAAGAAACGCCACCGACATTGGTTGGTTTTGCAAAATATGTATTCGCGTTTGCCTTACCTATTTCGTTGCCAAACTTATCCTTTCCCATTGACTTCCTCCTAAGTATTATTCCCGCCAGAAGTTGAAAATATTTTCAGTATTAGAATATAATATAATTATTCAATATACATAGTAGCATATTTATGTAAAACACCCAAACAAAAACGAGCATTTTACAAAGATTATTATAATATATTTATCATATGATTTTAACTCTCGAACGATTGGTCGGGAACGAGTGGTTTTGAATGTAGAATTGTAAAATTAGATATAAAATTAAGAAGTAACCGAATGTTAATTTGTCTGTATTTCGTCCACAAATAACAACGCTTAGTTGTAAACATTTAAACATAGATTTTGTGTAAAACTTTGCCAATATTCTTTTTTAATAATTGTGCAAAAATTATTTTAAAGATAATAAAAATTACTTATAAAAAACACAAAAAAAGAAGCCATTTTTGACTTCCTTTTTATAAAATTTTTGTAAAGAAACTTGCAAAATTTTTATTATTTTTTTGTCATTTTAAACAAGTCTTTTCCAAGGTATTTTGCTCGAGATTTCAGCCCTTCTTCAATGCGCAAAAGTTGGTTATATTTTGCCACACGTTCCGTTCTTGAAGGTGCACCAGTTTTGATTTGACCCGAATTAGTTGCCACCGAAATATCGGCAATAGTTGTATCTTCCGTCTCTCCACTGCGGTGACTTATGACAGTGGTGTAGCCCGATTTATGGGCAAGATTTATGGCATTAAGAGTCTCTGTAAGCGTGCCAATTTGGTTAAGTTTTATAAGCACAGAATTGGCAACCTTCATTGAAATTCCCTTGCTAATTCTTTTTATATTCGTCACAAAAATATCGTCGCCCACTAGTTGAATTTTGTTCCCGAGTTTGCTTGTAATCTTCTTCCATGTCTCCCAATCTTCTTCACCAAGCCCGTCCTCAATGCTAATAATTGGATATTTTTTAAGCATATTTTCCCAGTATGAAATCATCTCCTCTTTTGTGAAAAGTTGCTTCGTTTTCCAGAAATAATAGCACCCCTCTTTGCCAATTTTTTTCGCTTCCTCATACATTTCGGTTGCCGCAGCGTCCACTGCGAGATAGAAATCTTTGCCCGGTTTGTAGCCCGCTTTCTCTATTGCCTGCGTGATATAAATAAATGCCTCTTCGTCGCTTTTAAGGTTTGGCGCAAAGCCACCCTCGTCGCCAACAGACGTAGTAAATCCCGCTTGTTTTAGGATACTTTTGAGATTGTGAAAGACCTCCACACACATACGTAGCCCCTCGCTAAAACTCTTTGCCCCAACAGGCATAATCATAAATTCTTGCACGTTTACAGAGTTATCTGCGTGCTTTCCGCCGTTTAAAATATTCATCATAGGAACAGGCAAGGTGACTGATTTTGTTCCGCCGAGATATTTGTAAAGTGGCATATCTAAGATAACACTCGCACACCTTGCGCACGCTAGCGAAACGCCCAAAATTGCGTTGGCTCCGAGGTTAGATTTATTCTCAGTTCCGTCAAGGTTCACAAGTGTTTGGTCGATATTTGTTTGGTCGAAAACATTTATGCCTTTTAGCGCTTTTGCAATCGTTTTGTTCACATTTTCCACTGCTTTATAAACGGATTTGCCAAGGAATTTTGTTTTATCATTGTCGCGAAGTTCCACCGCTTCAAAACTGCCCGTAGACGCTCCCGACGGCACCGATGCCCTGCCCATTTTACCCATAGCGTACACTTCGACTTCCACAGTGGGTGTTCCACGCGAGTCTAGGATTTGGCGGGCTATAATTTTCTCAATCTTTGCTTCTTTCTTCATATTTTTTACTCCTATATCTTCTCAAAGTGTATCAAAATTAACATTATAATGTCTATTAAAATCACGTTGTAAATAAAAAACAAGGACTTAATCGTCCTTGCTCTTTCTTCTGAAATCTTCTCTACCTCGAATGGTGTGGTCGAGTGTTTTTTTCCTCATTCGAATATTTTTTGGAGTTATTTCCAATAGTTCGTCCTCGCCTAACATATCAATAAATTGTTCCAAACTTGGGCGTTGAATTGGCTCTAGTCTCAGAGCGTCGTCGCTGGCGCTAGAACGCGTGTTTGTAAGGTGTTTCGTCTTGCAGACGTTCACCACAATGTCCTCGGCGCGAGGGTTGGTTCCCACGATCATTCCGCCATACACTTTGTCGCTTGGGGTTATAAAGAGTTTGCCATGTTGCTGGGAATAAAAGAGTCCATATTGCACCGCATCGCCCGATTCGTATGCCACAAGCATACCATAGTTGCGACGGTTAATACTTCCGCGATATTCGTCATATTTTGCGAGCACACTGCTCATAACACCTTCGCCGTTTGTGTCGGTCATAAACTGACTTTTATATCCAAACAGCCCGCGAGAAGGTATGAGATATTCCAGCCTTGTCCTGCCAAAATTGCTGTGCATAGTAACTAGTTCCGCCTTGCGCGCGCCAAGGACGCTTATGACGTTGCCAGCCTTGTCATCTGGGACGTCCACCACTAGTTTTTCAATTGGTTCGCAGAGTTTGCCGTCAATGGTTTTAAGTACCACTTTTGGCTGACTCACTTGAAATTCATAACCCTCGCGACGCAAGTTTTCCATAAGAATTGACAGGTGCATTTCGCCACGTCCCATCACTTTAAATGTGTCGGCATTATCGGTGTCAAACACGCGAAGACTAAGGTCTTTCACTGCTTCTTTTAACAGGCGATCACGCAGTTGTCTACTCGTACAAAACTTGCCCTCTTTGCCGGCAAATGGGCTGTTGTTTACAATAAAACTCATCTCTACGCTGGGTTCGCTAATCTTCACAAATGGCAGTGTTTGCACGTCACTTTGACTAGACAGAGTGTCCCCAACTGTAATGTTTGTGGCGCCCGCAATACACACGATGTCACCCACGTGACCCATAGTTATTGGGGAGCGTTTTAGCCCCGAAAATTCAAATATATTTTGCGTCTTAAAGTTTTCTCGCTTGGCACTGTCGTGGAAGTTTGTAACCACCAAATTTTCGCCCACTTTCAGCGTGCCTTGCACTATCTTACCTACGGCGAGTTTGCCCAAAAAGTCGTCTTGTTCTGTGGACGACACGAGCATTTGAAGGCTCTTATTTTCGTCGCCGTCTGGGCAAGGAATGTGCGAGATTACAGCGTCAAAGAGGTCTTTCATATCCTTTTTCTCAATTTTTGGGTCAAGGGTTGCTGTGCCAAAACGCGCCGACGCATAGATAATTGGGCAATCGAGTTGCTCTTCGCTGGCGTTTAAATCCATAAGAAGTTCCAAAATCTCGTTGACAACTTCGTCAATTCGGCTGTCTTTTCTGTCGATTTTGTTTATTACTACAATGATTTTTAGATTAAGAGCCAAGGCTTTTTCAAGCACAAAACGCGTTTGTGGCATTGGTCCCTCAAACGCATCGACCACGAGAAGCGCGCCGTCCACCATTTTTAAAACCCGCTCCACTTCTCCGCCAAAATCGGCGTGTCCCGGGGTGTCGACCACGTTTATTTTCACGCCATTATAGTTCAAACTGGCGTTTTTGCTAAATATTGTGATGCCACGCTCTCGCTCAATTGCGTTGCTGTCCATCACTCTGTCGGCTACTTCTTGATTGCTTCTAAACACGCCTCCTTGTTTTAACATTTCATTGACAAGGCTGGTCTTGCCGTGGTCTACGTGTGCTATTATTGCTATATTTCTAACGTTGTTGTTTTTCATTATTGTTATTAAACTCCCATACCCAAATGCACCTTTCCACGAGGCTTCGTTTGCCTTCTACGTCGCGGTGCGAAATGGTTTTAATTTCTTTCAAATATGCCCCAAGGCTGTCATACACACGTCTGGTGTCGAAGTCCTCTGGGTCGCAAGTCAGTTGCAAACTGCTCGCTTTGTGAAACATCGCCACTTTTTTTATCTGCTGGCAACAGTCGTATTTTATGGAACGAAAATCCATATCTTTTGTCATATTTATCTCCACATTACCGCGGTGAAGATCGTCCGTTTTTGCCACCACTCCATATATCACTTGACCAACATTTTCGAGCGTTTTTGGCAACCGCACGTCAAAGGAATATATTGGAATGTCCTCGTCGATAAAAGTTTTTGTCAAAGCCAAATCGACCATCTTGCCTTTAAGATTTTTTAACTTTTTGGTCTCGAAAGCGAACTTTTGTGACTTTTGCTTTTTCTTGTCGCCCGCCTCTTTTAGATGAAAATCATATGGCTTGTCGCTGTCGACGTTAATGACCATAAGGTCTCGCGGAGGGGCTATCCTGCCCTCGCAATAGTCAAGGGCTTGGCTCGTCAGGTGGCAAGGCACGATGCAACATTTACCCTCGTATTTCTGCATAAGGGAAATGCCGTCGATGATGTTGAAATGCTTGTTTGAAATGTCCGTTCCCGCCATATCCACGAACGCGATGTCGCTGGTGTCCACCATATGCCTCATATTGTCGCACATAGTGCTATCTCCCGTAAACGACACGGTTTTGCCCCGAGAGGTTTTCACCATATATCCAAAACATTCGATGTCCCCGTGGTCCATTTTATGGGCGGAAATTTCGTAGTCGCGATATTTAAAATTCTCCAGTTTTGACGCGTCTAAAAACGTTATATTATCGTCAAAATTTAGTTTTTTAAAACTGCTGTAACTTAACCCCAAACTGCATAAATTCTTGATTATTTGTTCGCCGTTTGGAGGGCAAATTATGGTCGCTTTGAAGTCTGGATATTTGTCGCTCGCAAGTTTCCACATAAGCGGAACGAGGTCAAAAAAGTGGTCGAGGTGAAAGTGTGTTATGAGAATGAGTTTAAGTTTGCCAATCTTCTCGTGATGCAAAAGGTTTTTACTACTCTTAAACAGTTGCTTCATCGTCCCCGCGCCGGCGTCCACCAAAATATCGTCGTCAATGAGATAGCTGGCACATGCGCGCTTCGTCCAAATGCAACCCGTTCCCAAAATTGTAATTTTCATTCTATCACCCTTTCATACAAAAAACAAAGGGGGCGTCCCCTTTTATTAGTATTTCAAATATAATACTAGATTATTGCGTTAAAATCAATGTATTTTGAAAATATTTTATTTTTTTTCCAAATTTTCGGTGTTAATTTTATTTGGAATTTTCACCTTACGACGCCTCACAATCCCCTTAATAATCAAATATAAAACAAGGCAAAGAGCCAGCCCAAGCAATATGTAGAACAAAATTATGGTGGAATTTTTAAACAAACTGGACAGGAGCGTTATAAGGAGTCCCGCCACGATATTCCCGCCGACAACCGTCCCGCACGCCGTCCAATAGTTTAACCCAAGAGCAATCGCTAGGCAAGTGCCCGTCCACACGCCTGTAAACGGCAATGGCATTGCAACGAATAAAAACACGGCGGACAGCTTTAGATAGAACGCCCGACAGCGATGTTTTTTATGTTCTATATCGCTCTCGACCTTGCCCCTTTTCTCATTTATATTTGCCTCCACCTTTTCCCCAAGTTTCCTAAATACTCGCGTAGATTTCAGCCATTTAATTAGCGGGATATATATTAGCGCCAGCAAAAATACAATCATCGACGTGCCAATGATTCCAGCGGTAAACGCCTCCCACTGCGTCAAAGCATTACTCCCCCACACGTCAAATGACATCGAAAAAGGAATTGCGCCCTTAAGTTCTATTATTGGCACCATTGAAATTAAAATTGTCGCCAGCCAAACGTTAGATCCAAAAATGTTCGAAAATATCTGCTCTATAAATTCAGTCACTCGCGTTTCTCCCAAAGGTTATTTGGGTAAACGCCTTGCTCTCTTAATTTTTTAAGCGACAAAACGACGCCTTCTTTGTCCTCTTTGTATGTAACGCCCTGCCAAACAGCCGAGGTTTCAAGCACCTTCATTTTGACATTATAGTATTTTTTTGCATATTCCACTTGGTTTAAAACAAAAAATTCGTCCTTACTTAGGTTGGTGTTTTTGTCTGCCAAAAATTCCGCAAACGAACGCTTTAGGACGTCAAAATAGTTGTTTTTAAAGCAAATTAAATTCATGCTAACAAGGTGGTCTGGTGAAATGATAATGCGTTCTTTACCGCTAAGTGAAGTGGCATAAATTTTGCCGTCAATCTTCTCTATTGTGCTTTCCTCCACCTTTTCCAAAAACCCGCCCGAAACCTTACAAACCCCGCGCTTCACGGCGCCGTTTTCAGTAAGAGTGTTGCCCGCCTTATAGCCCACGAGCCCGTAAATATTATCCTCCATATTATCTCTAAAAAATTGTCCCGCCACGCGAAATCCGTCGCGTCCATAAAAGTCGTCAGCGTTAATAACGGCGAAATCACCCTGCACCTTATCCCCTGCGCAAAGCACAGCATGCCCCGTCCCCCAAGGTTTTGTGCGCATAGAAATGTCAAGGTCTTTTGGAATAAAATCGCTTAAACCCTGAAAGGCGTAGTCGACCGCAATAAATTTTGCGATACGCTCGCCAATAGTCTTTTTAAAAACCTCCAAATGCTCACGCTTAATGATAAACACCACTTTAGAAAACCCCTCGCGAATGGCGTCAAATATGGAATAATCTATTATGAAATTGTTGTGCTCGTCAATGGGTTCCACCTGTTTTAATCCGCCAAACCTACTGCCCAGTCCGCCCGCCATAATAACGAGAGTTAATTCTCTACTCATAATTTCCTCCTAATTTTAATCTCCGCTTTCTTCTGTCAATCCCGATAAATCACGCAGACCGCTGTTTGCTTGTCCATTGCCAAAGTTCTCAATAAGCAAAACCACTGCGTCCTCCTCACGACTGTTTGTTATGGAATAAATTTCGCCATTATTTAAGGTCAAAAGATAGTACGATTCACTCGTGCCAAATTGATATACACCATTCGTAGCCGATACAAGTTCGCTTGAAAAGTTGTATGCAATAAACGGCGCCGAGAAATTCTCGTCCACCGCATAAGTGTCATTCTCGCTATTTATTTTATATGCAACAAACGTTTTGTCCTCAGAATATTCAAGAAAATAGTATTCAGTGCTAAGATTACTTGCGATATACGTATCAATACTTACCATAACGTTCCCGTCGGCTCGTCTTTGAGTGGTAGTTAAAATGTAACTATTTGCGCCCGTTATTTGCCTATATTGAATGTAATATTCGTCGCTTTTCACAATGTTGTCAAAGGTTGCCACAGTGTAATCGTCTTTGTTTTCAGGCGCTGACGGAATCTCGACATTCTCGCCGAACCTCTCAAGCGTTGTTATGCTAGACACAGTTAAATATTTTTCGAAGAAATTGTCTTCATTGTGGTTTCCCGTGCGGTTGCTGTTTGAAATGGTATAGTTTATTGCGAAATATGAGATGTATTTTGCGGCAGTTATTCCATAAGTGTACGAAAACGGCATAACATAATCGTCCAGTTTGTTATCCAGCGCAAACAACGTTGGAGAGGTAAACAAATCGCTTCTCTCGCTAAACTTTTCTTTGATGCCAAAGTTAAGGTTGTCGGTGCTAGAAGTCAAAAGGTAGTAGTGTATTCCATTAAAGTCCTTTTGGCTAACGATGTCCGCCTCGTTCTCGCCTGGTTCAAAAATAATTTCGCCCAACATAGTGTAAAACGACCTGCTACTCATTGAGACATTTTGCCTCTCCATAAACACTTCTTCAGCGTCGTCCTCGCTCGTGGCAATTGTGGTGTGCTTTATATATTTATATCCATAATTCTCGTTATATCGCAAGTATGAATCCTCTTTGCGGGTTTTTAGCACGTCATTTTCATAGGTCAATGTCTCTATTTTGGCAGTGGCATTTTGAATGTCGGCACTCGAAAATGTGGCGGTCGTTACCTCCCTCACAATCTTGCTAGAAAATCTCTCATCTAGTGTGCCATAAAATTTAAAAGTAGTGGTGGTAACATATTTCACGGGAATATTTAGTTCGTCCATCATTCGCGCTCGAGAACTTTCCACTTCCTCTGCCACGTCGTCACTAGTCTTTGTAGAAATAATCCAAGGGGTTGTGTCAAAAGTTTGCTCTCCACAGGCGGTTAATGCTAGGGGTAAAACAAGAACTAAACACATAATAACAAGAAATTTCTTGATTATTTTCATTTCTCCCCCTTATATCAATATAAAATTGTATATATTTTAAACATTTTAGTCAAATGTATTTGTAAAATTGAAATCATTTGACTTTTATGCAAATATAGTGCAGTATAATAGAGCAATAAGAGGTGAAAAATGATTTTAGAAGAAATAAAAAAAGCAAATATGCAAGCCTTAAAAGACAAGGATCAAAATGCTCGTGCGGTCTATTCTGTTCTAATGACAAAAGCAATGCTCGAAACGGTTAAAAAACGCGAGAAAAAAGAAGAATTTAGCGACAGTGATATGTCTAATATTTTGCAAAAAACGTTAAAGGAACTGGACGAGGAAAAAGCAAATTATGAAAAAGCAAACAATTCTTTGCAAGCACAAAACATTGAAAAACAAAAAAATATTATTGCAAAGTTCTTGCCAAAACTCTTAGGCGAAGACGAAATCAAAAAATTAATTATGGCACAAAATGATAAATCTCTCCCTTCTATTATGAAGTTTTTTAAGCAAAATTATGCTGGAAAAGTGGATATGGC